>JAOACV010000193.1 GCA_026417675.1 Verrucomicrobiia bacterium | reverse complement strand
ATTCGACGCAGGGGCCGTGGGAGAAATACGAGGAGCGCGCGTTCCGCTCGTGGCTTTATCGCAGCCACGACGACGGCAAGAGCTGGGGCGAGCCGGCTGTCATCGGCCCCGACGCCAACGAGACAACGCCCTTGCACTTGGGCAACGGTCGTTGGCTGGCCGTCGCGCGCGTCGGCAGCGGCGTTGAGAAAAAAGACTTCATGCAGCTCTACGCGTCGGCCGACGACGGCCGGACCTGGCAGTTCAAGCGCGCCATGACCGGCTTCCAGCGCGTCACCGGTCATCTCGCGAAGTTGCGCGACGGGCGGGTGCTGTTCACCTACGGCGACCGTGCATCCGATTTCGGCAAGAAAGGGCTGGAGGCGATGCTCAGCAGCGACGGCGGGGAAACGTGGAGCGAACCGGTGCGGTTGATTGATTGGAACGGTCTCGACGGCGGCTATCCGTCGTCGGTGCAGCGCGCCGACGGCCAGGTCGTCACGGCCTACTACGCCTCCGCGCTGCCTGGCGAGCCGCCCGATTCTTGCAAAGGCTACCACATGGCCGTGATCGTGTGGGACCCGGCGCGGACGTTTCCGAAGTGATGAACCACTTCCCTCAAATTTCTGCGCGCGCCAGGGTCCGAACCGCCAATCTGCGGCCGCTGGTGCAAAACAACATCAGCGCGGTTATCAGTCTCACGGCGTTTACGAGCCGCCGCTCTTTCGCGACGCCGCGCGCCGCGATTTCCATCCCCTGCCCGGCTCGCCGGTCATCAACCGCGGCAGCGACCTGCGCGTCCTCGTTCCCCACGACGCCGATGGCAGGCGGCGCCCGCAAGGTGATGGTTTCGACATCGGCCCGTTTGAGATGCGGTAAACCGCGAAGGCGTGGATCCTCCCATCGCTCCGCGCTTCCATTTCCCGTCCGCAGCAGACATCATGTCCCGGCATGAACACCATATTCTCCTGGTATCGCGTCTTCCTTGCGGTCTTGGTCGGTGCGGCGTCTGCGGGGTTGTGTGGCCTCGCGCAGCCCGGCAATGCGGCTGATGCGAGAGGGGCCGGAATCCCCGTCATTCTCGACACGGACATCGGCGATGACATTGACGACACGTGGGCGTTGGGATTGCTCTTGAAATCGCCAGAACTCGATTTGAAGCTCGTGGTGGGCGACTACGGGCGGACGCACTATCGCGCGCGGTTGCTCGCGAAGTTCTTGGAGCGCGCCGGCCGCACGGACGTGGCGGTGGGCGTGGGACTCGACAATGGCGTCACAGGCGAAGGTGGCCAGGCTGGCTGGGTCAAGGGTTATGACCTCAAAGCGTATCCAGGCAAGGTTCATAACGACGGCGTGCAGGCGTTGATTGACACGATCATGAAGTCACCCCGACCGATGACGCTCATTTGCATCGGCCCCGTGCCCAACATCGCCGAGGCGCTCCGGCGCGAGCCGCGCATCGCCCAGCGCGCGCGGTTCGTCGGCATGCACGGCAGCGTGCGCGTTGGCTACGGCGGCAGTCCGAAGGTCGCCGCGGAGTGGAACGTCAGGGCCGATCCACAATCCTGACAGAGGGTCTTCACCGCGCCTTGGGAAATGACGATCACGCCGCTGGACACCTGCGGGCTGGTTCATCTGACCGGCGAGAAGTATCGCAAAGTCCGCGACTCGAAAGCGCCCGTGGCCGCCGCCATTATCGAGAACTATCGGTTGTGGGCCGACGCGAGGAAGAAGAAGGATCAGCCCAGCGAAGCCGAGTCGCGCAGCAGCACGTTGTTTGACACCGTGGCAGTTTATCTGGCGTTCGCGGATCAGTTCTGCGCGATGGAAACCGCCGGTCTGCGCGTGACCGACGACGGGTTTACCCGGATCGAACCGGGCGCGAAGCAGGTCCGCTTCGCTGCAAGCTGGAAAGACATGGGCGCATTTGAAGACTTGCTCGTCGAACGGCTCACAAAGCCGTGAAGGCACACCCATCCACTGACGACGCCCGATTCAGTCGGCTTTCGAACCGGCGCGGCGCAGCTTCGCCACAATGACCTCGTCGGGACCGCCCGCCGAGCGGCGTTGCTGCGCGTTGACGGTCGGCCAGTCGGTGGAGGTTGTCGAACCCGCGAGCGTCGCTTCGCCGCGCTGCGTCACCGTGCAGGCGCGAAACAAATCCTCGCCGCTGCCGCCCATGATAGGTGGAGAACATCGCGCGACCGAGGTCGGGCGAGAACACCGTGACCGTGGCGTCGCCGCCGCCCCAGAGCGGGCCGTGCGGCTTGCTCGCGCCGGCAAACCGTCTCTGAAACGCGCCAGCCGTCACCGGGAAGTTTGCCTTCGCCGTCCACCGCCACCGCCCGGGCCGTGTCCTCCCTGCCGGAGCCACCGAGGTAAGTGGAAAACGCGACCTCGTAATTTCCCGCCCGCAGAACCGCGGCCGAAAGCAAAAACCCGAAAACAATCATCGGGGCCACAAACCGGTTGTCGAAAATGCGCGTTTTCATCGCAGCAGCGCCGCCATTTGTTAGCCCGCGGGGCGAGCGGCTCAACCACCAAGGTCGAGCGAGCTCGAAACTCACCTGCGGACGCGAACGGCGCTTGCACGACGGACCTTTGACCAGCGTTCCGAGATTTCCTCCGTGCAATCTGCTCCATCCGTGGTGAAAAATGCGGTCATGAAGACGACCGCAGGTTGGCTTGCCACTCTCACATCCTCAACGCCGTCTTCGCCGCCCGCATCCTGTGGAAGGCGCCCAACAGGAGTTGGAAGCAGCGTTGAAATGCAAAGGCGTTGCGTCGCGCGGTTGCCATCGCCCGGCAAAAAAGTGCGGCAGGTTGCAAACCTGTTTCACATTGCCTGGGGCGACGGGCGGGAAACAGGAAAGTTTGGGTCGTTTCCCGGTGCTTTGGGGCCAAATTCGCAAGAAGAGTGGCGCGGCTCGTAGCGCCTGCGAGCTGCTGCCAGTGAAAGACAAGCTCAACGAGTTGATCAACGCGCTGAGGAGACAAATGCCTGACGGAACCGGAAACGCTTCCGTCGGCCACTAACGTCGCCGATCTTCTTCGGGCCTGCGGAACTCCTTCCGCAGCAACAGCACACAGGCCAGCAAGAGAGCAGCTTCGAAGGTCAGGGACATTGGCCCGACGCGCTCGCTCATGAAACCGAAGCACCCACACTCGGGCGACAAACCCCTCGCGAACGTAATCGCGCCCACAATCAGAAAAGCCGCCGACATGCCCGTCAGAGCGGTCAACGCGCCGATGCGCCATCGGCCAGCAATGGCCAGCACTCCCGCCGCGACTTCCCACCACGGCAACACCACCGCGATGGCGGGCACGATCAATCCTGCCGCCAAGTCGTAGTCGGTGATGTCACGTGCAAAACCTATCGGGTTCACGATCTTCAGCGCCCCAGCGACGATGAACACTGCGGCCAGTATCAAACGGCCAGAGCGGTTTATCCACAGAGAAGCAGAAGAAGCACAAGAGGCACGAAGGGCTGAGGTATCTTTTGAATCTTCGTGCATCTTGTGCCTCTTCGTGCCCCATTCATCGTTCCACAGGCCAGCAGTGTGCATCCCACGCCTTCCAGCCTTCGTAGAAGATCACCACCCGCGTGTAGCCGGCGGCGGCGAGTTTGTCCGCCAGTTGCCGGCTCAAGCCGCAGCCTTTGCCATCGCAATAGACCACCAGTTCCGTTTCTTTCGGCAGCCAGGCCGCCGTCGTCAGAAACCGCTGCTCGAATTCATCGGCCGGATAAACAAGCGCGCCGGGGATATGCCCGCGTTCAAACAGCTTCTCGGGGCGGGCATCGAGGAAAATGGACTGGCCGGCCTCATGACGCGCGTGAGCTTCCTCTGCGGTCAAGTATCGCGCGTCGAGTTCCCGCAGCGTCAGCGCGCGCGTGACCGGGATGCCGACGGGGGAGAAGGCGTTGGCGAGCAGCGCGAAGGCCGAGGCGATGGCGAGGAGACTGGCGGTCTGCAAAGTGACTCTTGCAGCGTCGTTATACATCATGTTTCGTCGTTGATGTAGTCAATCCGAAACTTCCTGAACTTGGAGTAGAGCCAAAGGCCCGGCCAAGTGAAGACAAACACGCTTACCGCAAGGAATGCCGGCGTGAACAACGCCGCCAAGATGGCGTAGGTGAGGCCTCGCAATCCGTGAATCCAATGACCGTTCAGCTTGATCGCGTCTGCACCAAACAGGGCCGCAACGCCAATCGCAAGAAAACCAGGAATCATCCACGACGCGAAGCGAAAGTAGAATATGCAGAACAAAGAACCACTGCGGATCCTACGAACTGTCGAACTGTCATTGCTCCTCATTGCTCCTCTAACAATTTGTTTCATTTCAAGAGGTTCTCAGAAGCCAACTCGGACTTCCAGAAAAGAAATGGAATTCTACAAACTCGCACAAACTCTTCACACAACGCTCCATCCTTCGAGCGAGACGAAACCCATCTGCCATTTTCGTTACGAAAAGGCACAGCATTCAGCAACGGCTGCATCCTGCCCAAAACTTCCATCTTGGACACATATGCAACTAGCGCATACGGTTTTTCGTCGGCGCCCATTGCGGTCGCGAAAACCTGCAAATCCCTGAGGTAATTATTCGCAGCCATCTTCAAGAACCGCGAAAGCTTTTCGGGTCCACCAGACTTCCGAACGTCGTTTTTCAAAACTTCCCGATCCGCACCGTCCATGTGGGACGCGAGCCAGTCCAAGTCGCCGATCTTGCGAGCGCTCATCATTGAAGCGAGCACGTTCTCGGCGTCTGTCAGATCAAGACGGTCGCTGCGGTCCACGTTCTTTAGGTTCTTGCCGCGAACCCGCAAGTCCTTGCCCCATGCCAAAGCCCTGAAATTTGAAGCCGCACAGAACGCCTTGATTCTATTGACGGGAACATCTACCCCATCGGATTTTTCAGCCGCTGTGGGCCTAATCTCGGAAAAGAAGCGATCCGCACTATCTTCGCTGTGGGTGACATGGTTCGCCAGTGCATCGCAGATCGTGTGACTTGCAAGCCACAGATCATTTGTCTTGGCCAGCGAATAATACCGGATGTGCGCAGACTTGGGCTGCTGGCTATTCCCAACCCACGCCGGAGAATAGGTTTCGATCGGCGGCATCTCGAAAACAACCATTCTGACAAGAGCCTGGTTCCCGTCTCTTGCGTGCCATTTGCCGTCCACGATGAAATGACGCTTCTTGTCTCCTCCGCCGAGCCGAGACAAGGGACGGTTCTTCTCTTCCATGGTGACGAAATTCGAAACCCAACATGCAGCATCCCCAACCCAAAGATGGCCGAATTCGCTCCAGTCCTTGCGATATTCGCACCGAAGAAGTTGACGAACCGTTGACAAGAGTGTTTTACCGACTGGCTGGTCTGCGTCCGTGTTCAGAAGAAGGAAGTCCTTTTCCACATACGGGGCACTCTCGCTTGCGGTCCCACACGCACAACAGAGCACCACCAGCATCATCGTCGCAAGGACAGTTTGGCCTCGCAAACGATCAATCCAAACCCACTGCCAGACGCTCATGACTGTTTCCGCTGCGCTTTGCAGAATCCTTACGGAATCACGGGGAAAGAAAATGGATCCATGCCAGGGAGTTGAACAGTTCCGGTCAACTGAGCGTCTGTGCTCCATTGTCCCGGGGGCGCAACGATCTCGTTCTTATCCATGTCATCTAGGTCTAGCACCGGCAAAGTTAGACTTGCGCTCGCAGTTCCCTCGATCTTTGCCTGAGCCACGACTTCTGAATGATCGTCCGCCCTCACGAGATTCAACGAAAGAGCGCCCGAAGCCCTATCGGCGCGAGTGATGCTTCCTGTCAGAGATTGCGTGCAATTCTCCCATGTCTGGGTGCCATGCGCGTCAAGAGACGAATACAACGC
>JAOACV010000192.1 GCA_026417675.1 Verrucomicrobiia bacterium | reverse complement strand
CGGTCTTGGTGCCCACGGTCTTGACAACGATGATCGCCACGATGGCAATCAGCGCCAGGACCAGCGCATACTCCACCAGCGCCTGACCGGACTTCTTCGCTTGCTTGAGGAATGCTTTCATGGTGTTTTCCCTTTCTGGTTGGTCACTTCGTTCATCTTCACCTTCAGGCCGCCGCTAAACCGGGGAAAATGCTTTCGCATTCCGGGCGTTCCCAAGGTTGGGGCGGCATCCGAGGCCGAAACAGCCATCTACTAGCTGCTCGCCGCCGTCGGCGCGGATGTCGTGACACCCTGCGCACTCATCGTGCTCTGGATGTTGTCGAAGGTGCTGGAGGTCTGAGTGCCCACAGCCTTAACGACCAGGATCGCGACGATCGCGATCAGGGCCAACACCAGCGCGTATTCCACCAGTGCCTGACCGGATTTCTTCATTTGCTTGATCATACTGTCCTTGCTTTCTTGCTTGCTGTTTTGTGTTCTTGCCTGTGTTGCTGCGATCGTTCGTGCTACATGAACCATCGCAGCCGTTCTACAAAGCCCCGATCAACCACCGGGGCTTCCGTTTGCCCGCCTGAGCGGCGCCGGTCCCGCTGGCACCGCAAACGCCCAGAGCGGCGAGCCGCGGCGCCGTCCCGATGACGGCACCGATTCTCTTGGGCGAAAATCTGTTCATTTCTCCGCACATGGGTTCTTATGGGCAAGGCCCATGCCAGGCCAAGTTTGACGTAAAAGGCGGCTGTTGAGTTCACTTCTTTTCGCCCTTCGTCCGGGACGTTTTCATCCATCGTCTGAACAAAAACGTCCCGGACTCCGGGAACGGTTTGGCGTCGCTCACACGGCGCAACCCGCTAACTGCTGGCTGCCGTCGGCGCGGATGTCGTGACACCCTGCGCGCTCATCGTGCTCTGGATGTTGTCGAAGGTGCTGGAGGTCTGAGTGCCAACGGCCTTGACCACGAGGATCGCCACGATCGCGATCAGCGCGAGAACCAACGCATATTCTACCAACGCCTGGCCGGACTTTTTCATCTTCTTGATCATACTTTCCTTTTCGTTTCACCAGGTTTCTAGGCTGTCTTTTTGCACAGCCTTTTTCTTCGCGACTCTACGTCACTTTCCGCGCATCCTGCCGGGACATGCCCGGCGTCGGGATGCGCCCTGCGTCACCAAGCAGCCGACCTGCCAGAGACGTGAACGCAAAAATTGTCGAGCCGGCACTTTTTCGTGAGGCTCACGGCTGCGACAGCCAATGCGCCTCTCGCACCCCCTCGCCGGCGGCAGACAAAAAGATGTCTTCGGATTGCTTCAGGCCTGTTACGGACTCGCTGCCGTTGGCGCGATGCTGGTGATGCTCTGCGCCGTCATTTGACTTTGGATGTTGTCAAACGAGCTGGCGATTTTGCTGCCCACGGCCTTGACGACCGCGATCGCAAGAATCGCCACGAGGGCCAGCACCAAGCCGTATTCGACCAGCGCCTGGCCTTTCTTTCTCGAACTTTGCAGAAACTTGTTCATAGGAGCACGTCAGTTCACAATCATCCCGGATGATTGACTCCGCAGTGAGAGCGGCAGAAAGAACAACGTGGCTGGCTGGAAATTGTAGCCGACCACCACCGTCACGATGGAACCCGGATCATTGCTTGCCACGCCCGACGCGTTCCGCCACGTGGAGGTTACCGTCAGCCGCGCCGCCTGCAAGCCGGTGGCAAACCTTCGGACCCAACTTTCCAAAGTGGGGTCGTTCGCAGCCGGTCCCACAGGCGCGGTGCTTTGAGAACCGTGAACGATAGCGTAGCGAGTCCCTTCGCGCGCGCAGTGCGCAATACTGTTGTAGGCGAACACGGCGCGGCCCAAGTCCACCACGCCAAACACCAACAGGAGCAGGACGGTCAGGCCGATGGCGAACTCCACCAGCGCCTGGCCTCGCCTGACCAAGTATTTGCGTCGCTGCGTTACTGTTTGCATAGGTCCAAGTCCTTTCGATACCGCTTCCGACATATGTAACGAAATCTTGACGATAGAAACGTCATTTCTCTTCACAGCAGTTGCTATGCTAGACAGACGGTGAACACTACCTCTGCCGCGCGGGAATGCAAGTCGCGCTAAAAACAGCGCTGAATGGTTGGCCGAAAATGTCGCTCCCGCCGTCGGCCGGACAAACTCGTCAGGGCCGTCCAGTCTTTGTGCATTGGGGCAAGCAGTAAAACGCCCAAAGCACTGAACAGTTTCCGTTCGTGCTTACGCCCTGCTGCGACGGCCCGACGGGAGGTGAAGCTCTACCTGCCGCGCCCGCCGGCACGGGCTCCGACAGCAGGGTTTGAATTTCGTGCGTGCCTCGAATCGCGAATCCCGTGTCACTCTTCATTCTTCGCGTTTCACTTTCGCAACTCGATCGAGATCTTCTCAAATCCGACCGTGCCGGCGGCTTTCATGACCTGCTCGAAGCGTTCGTAGTCCACGTCCTTGTCGAGCAGCAATAGCAGCCGCTGAGACCGATCGAAGCCCTTGGCTAGGTGCTCCATCAATTGGTTGAGAGTCACGATGTTCTTGCCGAAGTAAATCCGGGCGCCGTTCAGCAGCACTTCGATAACGACCTCTGCGGGACGCGCCGGCTCCGCGCGCAGCGTGGTCTCGGGCTGGCCCGCAAACTCAATGTTCACGTCGTCAAACTGCGCCCGGCCGCCCGGTGTGACGATCAGGCCGACACCGCCTTTGCCGAAGCTGACCAGATCGTCCTGCGCACTCAAGCGCACTTCGCCATCGAACAGGCAGGCGATGTTGCGTCCGTCGAGTTCGACGCCGATGCGGTGCCATCGGCCAAACGTGGTTCGGAGCGTGCATGCGGCCAGCTCCTGCGGCGCGCCGTCGCGCACGGCCAGCAGTTGCAGCCGGCTGCCGTCGGGCGTGATGGTCAGGCAGTCGAAGCTGTTGGTCGCGCGCAGCCGGAACACGACGCCCGCCGCGCCAGCCTGAACATTCAGGCGCGCCCAGAGCTGCCCGGTGCCGAGTTCGAATTTCTCGATGCGACAGACCGAGCCGAAACTGTTGGTCGCGGGCGGCGCCTCGGCGGCGAGCACCTGCGGACGCGTCGGCGCGCTGGCGTCGGCGGCGATGGCCCAGCCCTCTGGGGCTATGAATCGCGGCGGCAGCCGGCCCGGCGGATCGCGGTCGAACGACCAGATGTGACCGCCTTCCTCTTGGGCCGTCAGCGCGGACGCCGCCAACAAGACTGCCCAGACGCCGAGTGGTGCGCGCGGTCTCATGACGTTGTGATGATCTGCGCCAGCGCCTTCTCCAGTGCGATCCGGTCGGGCACCGCGCCCGTAACGATGAGTTGATTGGCGTCCAGCAGCCGCTGCATGGCGAGGATCAGTTGCGGGCGCGAGTAGTTTGCGGCTTGCGCCAGCGTCTTGAAAACGACGAACGGGTGCTGAAGCAGCGGGTTCAACTTCTTGTCGCCGGGCAACTCGTTGGCGATGCTCGCGGGAAGACGGTTGAGCTGGCTTTGAACGGACCCGTAATCCCCGGGCCGCAGCGCCCTGCGGTCCATCAGTTCCCGCAGAATGAGCAACTGACGCACACGCGCGGCCAGCGCGAACAGCAGGCCGACAACCTCCTCGCCTTGGAACAACAGCCGATCCAAAATGCCCAGCGCGCGGCCCAGGTTGCGTTCGCCCATCGCGTCGGGCAGGTCCCACGCGATGGCCTCGCGCGAGGCGCAGCCGACGGCGCGCACGTCGTCGGCCTCGATGGCGCCGCGCTCGCCGACGTAGGCGGCGATTTTCTCCAGTTCGATCTCGATCTGCCGGAAGTTGGCACCGTTCAACTCCATGAGCTGCGTCACTCCGTCGTCGCTTACAGTCTTGCCGAGCGCCCTGGCGCGCGCGGCGATGAAATCGCTCACCTTGTCCTGCCAGCCGCGGTCCTTGGTGGTGTCAATCCGGTTGAATTCCAGCACCTCACCGTTCTTTTCGCACGCCTTGTAAAACGCGCGGCGCTTGTCCACCTCACCCGTGCTGACCAGCAGCGTGACGCCGGCGGGCAGGCCGGCCTTGAGCGCGTCGGTCAGTGGCGCGAGCGCTTCGGCAAGCGCGTCGGACTGCCAGAGTTTCTCTGTGCCGAGAAAACTCACGTCCTTCATCCAAATGAGCTTCTCGGCGGAGAAGAATCCAAGGGTGTTGATCGCTTCCAAAACGCGGAAGACCGCCTTGCCGGCTTCGTCGGCGTTGTTGGCCGCGCCGTCCACGATCTCGACGGCGAACTCCGCGCCGCCCTTAGGCGCGAGCGACTTCGCCAGGCGGCGGGCGTTTTCCTTCACCAAATACTCCTCACTGCCGCAGACGAGGTAGAGGCTCTTGGGGCTCTTGGCTGGCATGGGACCGCGACACTAGCAAAGCCGTCGCGCGGGGACAAGCGCCGTGGTTAATCGAACTTCTGATACCGTTCGACGAACTCGTCGAAGCTCTTGAACTTGCCGGGATAGATCTCCATCACGGCAGTTTCCAGGCTCGCGCCGTCGGCGAGTTTCATGGCCAGTGGCACAAACTGTTTGCGATCCAATTTGGTCAGCAGAAACCGCACGAGCCGCTCGCTGGTCCGGTAGAACTCCTGAATCTGCTCCTTGTCCTCCGGATACACCCTGGCTTCCAGCAGCTTCCTCAGGGGGAAGTTGGCCGCGCCCTGTTTGCCGCTGCCGCGCTTGCCGCCGCCGATTCCCTTGAACTTCGCGTAGGCGTTGCCGCTCTCAAACTCCGCGAACCCCTCGTTGAGCCAGAGCGGGATGGGTTTGCCGACGAACCGGTAGAAGATGCAATGCGTGATCTCATGCGCCAGCGTGCCGGCGGCAAAATCGTCGTGCTGCCGGCTCAGGAAAAACAGCTCGCTGCGGCTGGCCACGCCCGCCGCCCACGCGTTGATCCTCGCATCGCTGAGGAACTGCTGCCATTCCGGCGCCTTCTCGAAGACGAAGATGTGGTTCTTGCGGTCGAACCGGTCTTGCGTGACCTGGAGGTCGCTCTTGATCTGCTGGTAGTAGAACTCCGCCTGCCGCACCACCTTTTTCGCGTCGGTCATCCTGCGGTAGTGCACGACGAAATGGTCGGTCTCGGCGTGCTTCCACGCCTTGGGGTCATAGCCCAGCGCGACCTTGCCGTGGTCGAACAACTGTTGGTCGCTGATCTTCTCCCAAGGCTTCTCCACCAGCGGGATGTCCGCCCCGCGCATCGGCAGTCCCGGGCTTGAAGCGCCCGCGCCCAGCCGTTGCTGCAATTGCTCAATCGTCTGGCTTGGTGCCGCGCCGACCGCCAGCGCGAGGGCGAAACCCGCGCAAACAATCCGTAAGTTCATGGCGCGGACTCTAGCACCATTGTCTCGGCCACGACAAGGTCACGCGTTGCCGACGAGACTGTCTCTCCCGGTCCGCTGTTTGCCTAAATTCATTTACCGTGAACGGCGTTTCCCGCAAGCTACCGTCCATGCGCTACCTACTGTCTCTGCTGTTGCTCGCGGTCGCTGCGCGGGCTGAATCGAAAACCGAGATCGAGTTTGCCATGGCCGGCGGCACGAAGGACGAGAAGGTGCCGTTCGAGCAGTCGCTGAAGTTTCAGGAGAAGATGAAGGCTGCTGGCAACGTCAGTAAAGCCACGCAGCGCGGCTAAGAGCCTGTCGGACTTAGCTGGAGATACAGGCGAGGGAGGTCCAGATGATTGAAGCGATGGACAGATCCTCAACCACCGAATGCTCTCAGCACAGCCATTGCCCAAGCGCCGCGTGCAGCTCAGACCATTCCCCGCATAACACTCTCCTCCGCCACCCCTTCAACCGACCTGCGCCAGCTTCGCCCACGCCCCCAGCCGATGCAGCCGCTTCAAATTGTAGGCCAGACACACCAAGCTCCATTCCCCACCGACTTTCTTC
>JAOACV010000191.1 GCA_026417675.1 Verrucomicrobiia bacterium | reverse complement strand
CCTCGGACGACGCCGCCGACCCAGCCGGCCTCGTTGTAGGCCGGGATGATGGCAACGATACGATCCGGCGGCAATGCGGCCGCGTCTCTGGCGTGAGCTGGCTCCGTCATGGCACTGTCCTCTCCCGCCAAACACTACCTAGCAGGCGAAACGCCCGCTTTGATGTCCGGCACCGACACCACGCCCGACGGACCGAGCAGGAGGATGCCGCTGTAGATCGTGGTGGAGGGGCCGACAGCGGAGAGCGTGTCGAAGTTGGTGACGCCATCGTTGAGCTGGAGCAACGGCCTGCGATGCGGCGGGACGGCCTCGTCCGGCTGCTTAGTCCCCACCCCGCTCAGGGCAAACTGGCTGCTGCGGCCCAGCCGGATGACGCCGTTGGCGTTGATCAGCACCGTGCCGACGCTGAACGCGGTGTCGGCGCTCGGCGCCATGACGGAGCGGTTCCGGGCGTTGCTGACAACGATCATGCCGACGTTGGTGAACGTCTGCGCGGCATCCGTTTTCATCTCCACGTCGAGTGCCCGCAGGAGGCCGCCATTGACCGCGTGGCTCCATCTGGGGCTGTTTGTAAAACCGGTCGTGATTTGCAAGACCTTTCCGGCGACACCGATGCCGTCGTCGCCAACAGCGCCGGGCAGAAACCGCGGGCCGACTCGATTCAACAGCAGCCCGTCCGAATGAAAGGCGTCGCTGTTCTTCCAGAACGAAGAAGGGCCGGTCACTAACACGGACCCGTCCGAAGAGCCGCCAAACCGCGCTGTGTGACCGGTCACCCGAGTGGCGTTGGTCAGTCCCGTCTCCGCGCCGCCGGATGCCGCCGCATCGCACAAACAAAACGCCCCCACCCATGCCGCAACGGCTTTGATGCGCCTCGCGTGTGGTTTCCAGTTCGACACCCGATCCTTCTGCGCTTTCGAGTTCTTTGCCCAGAGCGCCTTGCGCCCTTTCAAGTTCGCTGCGAGAATACGCGCCCCTGCTGTCCGGGTCAAGCGACCCGGCCCCGCGCCCGTGATCCAAGTTGGGTCTTCAACCGCGACTCGACCTTGCGCCCGTGTCTTGCCTTGGCGAACCGTTTCCAAGCCGGCTTGAGAGCGCGCAGGTGTTTGCGGCGCAATCGCATCAACTGATCCACCAACCGGCGCGGTGGCGCCGGCCCGCGGTGGCGGAACTGGTCCAGCCCGGCATCTATGTCGTGAATCTCGGCAAGGACCCGCTCCGTCCTGTGAATCAGCCGCGTCAACTTGGCGATGGGACGGCCCAGGACGCCTCCGAAAAACTCGCCCACGTAGCGCGCGCGGCGCAGCGCAATGCGCAACTGGTGGAGGTCGTCGGGCTGGGTGGAATGGCGCAGCCGCTGCCGTTTCTCGATCCGCCGCAGACTCTTGGCCATCGCCCGGGCCGCCAGCGGCCGCAAGCCGGCCGGCGACGCGGCGCGCGCCAGTTGCGCCAGTTCGATGCGCAACAACCGCCCCAGTTTCGTCCGCAGCGCGGCAAAACGGCGGCCCTGCAAAAGGCGGCGGACGACCGCCCGCTGGCGTTCCTGGAGCGCAAGCTGGCGATTCAGGAACAGGCGCCAGCCCGGCTCCGCAGACATGGCGTCCGACACCGCGTCGCTCGTGAGGAACTCGATCCAGACGTCCACATCGCGCGCGGGGCCGAGCGACCGGTTCAGCGTTCGCAGCGCATCGTCAATTCGCGCCGCGGACGCCCCCGGCAGCAGCGGGCGAAACACGCGAAGCGCGCTGCGCATCCGGCGCACGGCGACGCGGATGTCATGCAGTGGCTCCGGCCCGCGGCCCTCAATCGCGCCCTCGACGTTGGCCAGCAGCGTGCGGTATTGGAACATCAGCAACCGCCGCGCGGCCTCCAGCGGGTGGTCGCCGGCTCGCAGTGGCGGCGCGGATCGGCGAAGCGGACCGGCGCGCGTGACGAACCGGATGTTGAAGGGCATCACCGCGCGCCACAGATCGGCCTTCTCGTCCGCGCGCGCGAGGTTGACGGGCGACGCGCCGGATGCAATCCGCACAACAACCCTGTTGCCCCGGCGTCGCACGCGGGCGATGGAGGCATCCTGGAGATGGCTGTAGTCCAGCCCGTCGGCGATCCGCAGCAACGCGCCAAGCCGCAGTGCGCGTCGCGGATCCGGCAGCGCCGCGACGCGCGGATGGTCGCTCCACGATTTCAGCTTCCGCGCGTGAAGCGCGATGATCGCGGCGATCCGTCGCCGTTGCGGCTCCGAAAACCCTTTCACGCCATCGCGCAGGACAATCTGGGCGCTGAGGTCGGCGTGGTTCTCCGGGTCGGCGGCGTAGCCGATGTCATGCAGCCGGCCCGCGGCCTTCAACAGCCGGCGGTCCGCCGCGCGCAGGCCGAGCCACGCGCGCGTTTCGTCAAACAACCGCAGCGCCAGCGCCGTGACGTGCTCGGTGTGCGCGTTCTCATTGGCGCATGCGGCGCAAAGCCGTTCGATGGTGGGGGCGCGACGGCGAGGCATGGCTATCGGGCCGACGATGCCGGCAGTTGGGGTTCGAAGGTCTGGAACTGGCGCTGCTTGGCCTGCGCGGCGGCGGCGCATGCCTGCCGGTAGAACGCCTCCTGGCTTCGCAGCGGCTTGGCCTTGCCCGCGACCTTTACGCGCTCGTAGCGGCCATCGGGCAACATGCGGCGCGCCTTGACGTTGTCGCCGAGCGAGGTTTCCAGGATCGAGATCAATCGCGCGCGGCAGGCGTCATCCTCAACGGGCACGAGCAGTTCGACGCGCCGGTCGAGGTTGCGCGGCATCCAGTCGGCGCTGGAGATGAACACCAGGCCCTCGCCGCCGCGGTGAAAGTAGAAGATGCGGGCGTGTTCGAGGAAGCGGTCGAGGATGCTGATGACGGTAATGTTCTCGCTCAGGCCGACCACACCGGGGCGCAGACAACAGATGCCGCGGACGTTGAGCTGGATTTTCACGCCTGCCCTGGATGCCGCGTAGAGCGCCCGGATGATCTCCGTGTCCACCAGCGAGTTGAGTTTCGCCAGAATGCGGGCGGGCTGTTTCTGGGCGGCGCGTTGGCGCTCGCCGTCAATCAAGGCCAGCAGCCGTTCGCGCAAGCCGAGCGGCGCGGCTTCGAGCTTGCCGTATTTCACCGGCTGCGAGTAGCCGGTGATGGTGTTGAAGAACGCCGAGGCATCGGCGCCGTAGTCGGGGTCGCAAGTCAGAAAGCTGACGTCGCTGTAGAGTTGCGCGGTAATCTCGTTATAGTTGCCCGTGCCGAAGTGGAGGTAACGCCGGATGCCGCCCGGCTCGCGGCGGACAATGATGCAGAGCTTGGCGTGGACCTTCAGGCCGCGCAGGCCGTAGATCACCTGCACGCCGGCTTGTTCGAGGGTTGTGGCCCACTCGATGTTGCGCGCCTCGTCGAAGCGCGCCTTCAACTCCACGAGCGCGGTCACATGCTTGCCTTTCTGCGCTGCGCGGGCGAGCGCGGCGATGATGGGGCTGTCGCGGCTGGTGCGGTAGAGAATCTGTTTGATGGCCAGCACGTCGGGATCGTCGGCGGCCTGATCCACCAGCCGCACGACCGGCTCGAAGCTCTCGTAGGGATGGAACAACAGAACGTTCTTGCGGGCGATGACATCGAACATCGAGTCGGTCGCGCGCACGTCGGGCGGCGTCTGCGGCGGCCACGGCTCGACCTTCAGGTGATCAAAGCCGCCCATCGTCGCGAGGCTGGAGCAGGCGGCGAGGTCCAGGGGGCCGGGCACGTGGTAGGTCTTCTCATCGTCCACCTTCAACGCGCCCTCGAAAAACTCCCGCATCGGCTCCGACATCGGGCGGGCCACCTCCAGCCGCACGCAGGCGCTCTGCCGGCGCTCGCGCAGCACCTCTTTCATGCGGGCGAGTAGGTCGCCAGCCAAGTCTTCGCGCACGGTCATGTCGGCGTTGCGCGTGACCCGGAACGGGACGATCTCGACGATGCTCTCGCCGGGAAACAGGCGGTCGAGAAAGAGGCTGATAAGGTCTTCGAGCAGCAGGTAGTCGTAGCCTTGTTCGCCGGGCAGACGGATGAACCGCGTGAGCGTGCGCGGCAGGGTGAGGAGCGCGAAACGATAGGCGCGCGCGCCTTTGGCCGGCGCGAGCCGCACGCCGAGGTTGATCGCCAATCCGGGCACCAGGGGAAACGCCGCGCCCGGCTTCAGCGCGACGGGCGTGATGACGGGGAAACCCTGTTGCTCGCACACGCGCTCCAGATACTGCTTCTGCTCCGGCGCGAGTTGCACAAGGCTCAAGCGCCGGATGCCCGCCGCGGCAAGGCCCGGCTCGACGGACTGGAGCAGGCACTCGTATTGCGCCGCCACCAGTTCCCGCACACGCCGGCCGATCTGGTCGAGCTGCTGGCGCGTGGTGAGGCCGGCTGGACAGGGCGTGTTGACGCCGGACTCCAGCAACTGTTGCAGCCCGCCGACGCGGACCATGAAGAACTCGTCCAGATTGTTGCTGAAGATCGCGAGGAACTTCAGGCGCTCCAGCAACGGGTTGGCCGGGTTCAGCGCCTCGGAGAGCACCCGGGCGTTGAACTCCAGCCAGCTCAACTCGCGGTTGAGGATGGGCACCCGTTTACTCATGGCCGGCAGCGGTCTTGGGCATGCCGGCTTCGCGCAGCACTACGCGCAGGCCGTAGATGTCCTCGAACATCGTGCCCTTCTGCTTCAGCGCGATCCGTTCAAGGGTGAGGTCCTCGACGTCGCTGACGTGGATGATCAACTGGCCTTCCTCGCGGCTAAACGCGAGCGCGCGCACCTGCTGGAGTTCCTTGCTGTCCAGCGCGTCGGCGACGCGGAGGATGGCCGCCACCTTCGAGACGGCGATGCGGTCGTCGCGGCTCAGGGACGCGTAGCCCTCGTGATAGGCCCGCGGCGCGGCGCGGCGATGGTAGCGGGCGATGAGCGCGATCAGCAGCATCTCTTCGCGCGTCAGGCCGAAGAGGTCGCTGTGCATCAGCATATACATCGTGTGCTTGTGGTAACTGCGGTAGTTGATGAACATGCCGATCTCGTGCAACAGCGCCGCGACCCGCAGGAACAGCTCGTAGCGTTTGTCGAGCTGGTGTTCGGGCTGCAGTTCGCGGAACAGTTGCAGGGCCAGGTCGGCGACGTGGACCGAATGTTTCTCGTTGAACCCGCACCGCCGGCCCATTGTGAGGGCCGAGTGCTCGACCTGCGCGGCGAACTCCTTGGTCCAGTGTTCGCGGCTGGCCATCTCGCGCAGCAGACCGTCGCGCAGGCTGCTCTTGGGAACGATGAACTGTTTGACCTTGAACAGCTTGGCCAGATGCGCATAGACCAGCAGCGCCGGCCCGACGGTCTCCGCCTCCTGGAAGGTGATCCCGTATTTGCGGACCAGATCGTCCACCGCCATCGGGGCGATCCGGGCGGCGAAATTGGCCAGCGCCCGCGCGCCGACGCTGACCGCGGGCGCGGCGTCGGCGGCTTTGACCAGTTGCGCGACGGCGAACCGGGCGTCGCTGGAGACCGCGATGAGATACGGCACGCTTTTGACCGGCACGGTGCGGTGGATGTCGTCCACGATGCTGGTGATGTTCTGGTCGAGCACCGTGCGGACGCGCTCCGGCGACGCGCGATAGCTGCCGATTGTCTCCCGCAGCCGCAGCGCGCCGAGACCGTAAGTGTTGGAGTGGGTCACGTTGCCCTTTTGCAGGAGCAGCAGTTCCGTGCTGCCGCCCCCGACCTCGATGATGAGCGCGTTGTTCCGCTGCAACTCCGGGTGCCGCGCGAGCACGTCCTGGACGGCCAGATATGTCAGGCGGTTGGCCTCGGTCTCCTCCAGCACCTCATGCTGAAAACCAGGCCGCAAGCCCATGACATCGACCGGCACCCAGCCCCAGTTTTCGATGCCAAAATAGGCATAGGCCGTAGC
>JAOACV010000190.1 GCA_026417675.1 Verrucomicrobiia bacterium | reverse complement strand
GTACTCCAGCGTGTCCAGCACGATGAAGACGTGGATGCGCCGTTGTAAGTCCCGCAGGTGGCGCACGATCTCCTCGGCTGACGCCCCTGCTTCGGCCAGGCGCGCCGCTTCCGCTACCTGGACCCCCTGCCCCTGGGAGAGAGACAGGGAATCGAAGACGGTGACACGTCCCGGCGGGAACTCTGCCGCGGCTGCCAAGGCGGCGGCTTCGGCGAAGGTCGAGCCGCTGCCGCCGCTGAACCGGTTCCCACGCATGGTGCAGGAGTATTTCGTCGCCCGCGTCCGCGCGGTCGAGCACGCAGCCAATCAACGCCGGGCCGCATTGAAGAGCAAGTCCGACGCGCTCGCCTATGTGAAATCGGTGCGCGAACGCATCCAGCAATGCTTTGGCCCGTGGCCGGAGAAGACGCCGCTGAACCCTCGCGTCACCGGGGTCGTCGAACGCGACGCCTACCGGATCGAGAAGGTGATCTTGGAGAGCCGCCCCGGATTTCCTGTCACGGCCAACCTCTACGTGCCGAAAGGCCGCAAGATGCCGCTGCCGGGCGTGGTCGGCACGTGCGGCCATTCCACCAACGGCAAGGCTGCCGAGGCGTATCAGAGTTTCGCGCAGGCGCTGGCGCGGATGGGCTACGTGACATTGATCTTCGATCCCATCGGCCAGGGCGAGCGGCTCCAGTATGCGGACGAGAATCTGAAGTCGCGCATCGGCCCCGGCGTGGCCGAGCATTTGCACGCGGGCAAACAGCAGTATCTCGTCGGCGAGTTCTTCGGCGCGTGGCGGGCGTGGGACGGCATTCGAGCGCTCGACTATTTGTTGACGCGGCCGGAGGTGGACCCAAAACAGGTCGGCGTCACCGGCAACTCCGGCGGGGGGACCATGACCACGTGGCTGGCCGGCGTTGAGCAACGCTGGCGCATGGCCGCGCCCGCGTGTTTTGTCACCACCTTCCGCCGCAACATGGAAAACGAACTGCCCGCCGACACCGAGCAATGCCCGCCCCGCGCGCTCGCGCTGGGACTCGACCATTCCGACTTCCTCGCCGCGCTCGCGCCCAAACCCGTCATCATCCTGGCCAAGGAGAAGGACTACTTCGACGCGCGCGGGTCGGAGGAGGCGTTTGCGCGGTTGCAGCGGCTTTACAAGCTGCTCGGCGCGGAGAAGAACGTGGCGCTGCACATCGGCCCGACCTATCACGGCTACACGCAGGAGAACCGCGAGGCGATGTATCGCTGGTTCAATCACGTCACGAGAATCTCCGATGCGCAAACCGAGCCGTCCCTCACCATTGAGAAGGACGAGACGCTTTGGTGCACGCCCCGCGGCCAGGTTTGCGACCTGAAGCCGCGCACCGTGTTCTCGTTCACGTGGGAGAAGTCCCGTGCGCTGGCCCCGAGGCGCGGCGCCGTCAGCGGCAGCGCGTTGAAGAACGCCGTGGCGGACGTTCTGAAACTGCCGCGCGGCTCCGGCGCGCCTGAATACCGCATTCTGCGGCCGTTGAGCGGACGGAAATATCCTGCGAAACATACGGCTTGTTACGCGGTTGAGACCGAGCCGGGGATTCAGGCGGTCGTTTATCGTTTGTCCGACGAACCGCTGATGTCTCGTCCGCCGTGCGGTATCGAGCGCGCAGTGCTTTATGTGTCGCACATGTCCGCCGACGCCGAGTTGCGCGAGGAACCGTTGATTGCCGAGCTGCTCAAGGCCGAGCCGAAGTCGGCCTTCTATACCTGCGACGTGCGCGGCAGCGGAGAGTCGCAGCCTGATACCTGCGGCCACCGCACGTTCCTATCCAACTACGGCAGCGATTATTTCTACAGCGCCCATTCCCTGATGCTCGATTGGCCCTACCTAGGCCAGAAAACGCACGATGTGCTGCGCGTGCTGGACTGGCTGCGCCATGTTGGCCACAAAGAAATCCATCTGGCCGCCAAGGGCCGCGGCGCGCTCGCGGCGACGTTTGCCGCGCTGTTCGTTGAGGAGGTGGCGCAGATCACGTTGAAGAACGCTCTGACCAGCTACGCCGCCATTGCCGAGTCGGAGGACTACAACTGGCCGCTCTCGACACTGCTGCCAGGCGTGTTGGTGCGCTTCGACTTGCCCGACTGCTATCGCGCTTTGGAGGCGAAGAAGCTGCGCCAGATCGAGCCGTGGGGGCCGGACGCCGGCGGCGCGGATGCGGGGCGAAAGTCGGCCTAGACAACCCGATCGTTCTGCCCGTCCGAACAGGCGATGATCAAGAAGATGCTCCGGCCACCCGTAATGGTAAGGATGCGCCGTGGTCTAGCGGGGACCTGTTAACCCTTTATCCCTTCAAGAGACGGCGGGACCATTTCCATATCGGGGACTTGTCCGCGCCACGCCACGATCCAGCCGCAATGGCTGGAAACGATCCCGTCTCGCTGCTATTCTCGCGCCCGACAGGATTCACCCATGAACGACAAGACCGAGTGCTACCGCCGGAGCGCGCTGAGAGCCGTGCAGTTCCAACTCAACGGGCAGCAACCGGACGGAAGTTTCGCTTGGGAAGGGTATCCGCGGAATGCCTATCATAAGCAGGCGTGTTCGTGGACGATGGCGGGACACATCGAACCTGCCCACCGCCTGTTGACGTGGGTGAAGATGCACACGTTGTCGCCCGATGGCCAGCTCCAAGATTACGACGGCGACGTGCGCAAGCATTGCTGGCTGTTTCGCGGGGCGCACCAGTTAGACCGCTTTGACGTTTCGTGGCCGGTGATGTCGTTCCTGCTGTCGTGCCAGTTGCCGCTCGGGGGATTCCCACGCCGGGCAAGCGAGAACCGCATCGTGTCGTCCGCCACCGCTCAGATGGGACTTTCGGCGCTTCATTTCGGCCGTCAGGACGTGGCCGAGGCTGCTGCGGCGTGCGTCCTGCGCATTTTGGAATCGCAACCCGACGACAGCCGGTTCTATTTCCAGATGACTGCCGAGGGAAAATTGGTGACCCGCGAGACGGACGCGAAGGCGCCGTGCCTTGACGCGGCCGTCGCGAGGCAGAACTACAGCGAGATCGGCCTGCCGCTCCAGTTGATGTGCCGTCTATATCAGGCGACGGCGAACAAACAGTATCTGGAGTTCGCCGCGGTGTTCTTCGAGCTGACGGTGCGGCGTTTCCCCGACGCGTTCGGCTGTATCGGCGCCGATACGTGCGCGTTGGGGGCTGCGCTCTACTATCTGCTCGCCGGTGATCGTCGCGCCCAACAAGCGGCCTGCCGGTTCGCCGATTTCCTGGTGGCCACTCAGCACCCGCAGGGCGGGTGGCGCGATCCGGGCGAGCCGGACATCCCGCTGAGCTACGTGGACCACGCCGCCGAATCCAGCGTCTTTCTGTTCGAACTCGCCGCGCTTCTTCCCAGCGCCGAAATCGTCTGGCTCACGAAACACCCAGCGATCTAGTGTAGTGTAACAGTTATATCTTTACACAGTGAGAGGGTGTGCTATTCTTGCGGCATGTCAAAACCGGCCACAGCCTTGCCCATGAGTCCAGAACAGAAACGAACCTTGGAAGCGTGGGAGCGTGCTCCCACCTCACCCCACTATATTGTCGTGCGGGCGCGGATCTGCCTCGATGCTCATCGCGGCCTGCCCAATGCCCAGATCGCCCGCCGCCACCACACGACCCGCCCCACCGTCCTGCTGTGGCGCGCCCGCTTTGCCGCCGGCGGACCCTCCGCCTTGGAGCAGGATGCGCCGCGCGGCGACAGCCCGCAACGGTTGAAACCCGCCCGTGTCCGCGCCATCGTGGAGACCACCCTACAGAGCACACCTCCCGACGCGACCCATTGGAGCACACGCACCTTGGCCAATCGCTGCGGGGTCAGCCACATGACCGTGGCACGCATCTGGGAGGCGCACGGCTTGCAGCCGCATCGGGTCAAGACGTTCAAGCTCTCGCGCGACCAACAGTTTGTCGAGAAGCTCACCGATGTGGTCGGCCTGTATCTGAACCCGCCGGACAAGGCGTTGGTGTTGTGTGTGGACGAGAAATCGCAAATCCAGGCACTGGATCGCACACAGCCGGGCTTGCCAATGAAAAAGGGCCGTTGCGGGACGATGACGCATGATTACGTGCGCCACGGCACGACGACGTTGTTTGCTGCGTTGAACGTGGCGGATGGCAAGGTGATCGGGGGCTGTTTCCAGCGGCATCGGCACGAAGAGTTTCTGAGGTTCTTGCGGCAGATTGATCGGCAGACGCCGGTGGAGTTGGCGTTGCACCTGATTGTGGACAACTACGGCACCCACAAGCACGAGCGCGTGCGGCAGTGGTTGGCGAAGCGCCCGCGGTTTCATCTGCATTTCACGCCGACCAGTTCGTCGTGGCTGAACTTGGTGGAGCGGTGGTTTGCGGAGCTCACGCGCAAGAGGATTCGTCGCGGTAGCTTTCCGAGTGTCGCCGCGTTGGTGGCGGCCATCGAGGACTACATTCGCCTCAACAACCAAAATCCCAAACCCTTTGTGTGGACGAAACGCGCTGACCAGATCGTGGAGAAGCTGCGCCACTGTAAAGCCACGCCTGTTACAGAACACTAGGCAAAAAAAACTCGAATATCTACCTCGACACGCCTTTTGAACGGCCGGGTTATACAAGGGTAACCTCGCTCCGCTCGGTGACGCGCGGGATCTCGCAACCACCGTTTGGATCGCTTGTTACGCTACGGTGTCTTCTATAGGTTCCAAGCAAAAAAAACTCCAATTTCTACCTTGACATGCCTTTTGAACGACCGAGTTATAAGTTCCCAGACGTTTGAACGCCCTTATTCTAGTCGGGAACCTTCCATTCAACCAGTCCAAACTTCTCCCAACTTCTTTTGTTACAGCAATCGGCAGGCATCGGGCGCATCTTGGCTTCAGCCGGAGCAAGCTTCAGCTTGTGTCTGCGCCGGGGGCCGAAATGCAGGCCTAGCCGACCCGCAGAAACCGCGCCGGCCGTTTGCAGACCAGCGCCGACTGCGTGCTCGGTCAGTTCAGCAGATTATACCAGTTGTCCCGCTGCCGGGCTTCGTAGCCTAGTTCGGTGATGAGGCGTTTCATCTCCTCCAGCGTCATGCGGAAGGCGACGCCGGCGCTGCTGACAACGTTCTCCTCCATCATCAGGCCGCCAAAATCGTTCGCGCCAAACTGGAGCGCGACCTGGCCGATCTGCGGCCCTTGGGTGACCCACGAAGCCTGCACGTTGTCGAAGTTGTCGAGGAAGATACGGGCCAGCGCCTGCATCCGCAGGTATTCATGCGAGCCGACGGGCTGCACGCGTAGCCGCGTATGCGCGGCTTGGAATGTCCAGCAGATGAATGCGGTAAACCCGCCGGTTTGGTCTTGCAGGTCGCGCAGCCGCTGCAGGTGCTCGATGCGGTCTTCCACCGTCTCGATGTGGCCAAACATCATCGTCGCGCTGCTGCGCAGACCGTGTTCGTGGGCGCACCGCATCACGCGCAACCAGTCGTCGGTCTTGCATTTGCGCGGCGCGATGCGTTCGCGGACGCGGTCCACGAGGATTTCCGCGCCGCCGCCGGGAATGCTGCCGAGCCCCGCTTCCCGGAAGCGGCGGATGACCTCCGGGACCGGCATGTCGAAGGTTTCGGCGAAGTGGCAGAACTCCGGCGGCGAGAAGCCGTGGATGTTGACCTGCGGGTAGCGGCTCTTGATGAAGCCAAGCAGGTCGAGGTAGTAGGCGAGTGTCAGCGTAGGATGATGGCCGCCTTGCAACAGGATTTGCGTGCCGCCGGCCGCCACCAACTCCTCGATCTTGCGGGCGATTTCGTTGTGCGAGATGACGTAAACCTCCGCATCGCCCGCGTCGCGCGAGAAGGCGCAGAATGCGCAGCGGACGCTGCAGACGCTGTCTCTTATACACATCT
>JAOACV010000018.1 GCA_026417675.1 Verrucomicrobiia bacterium | reverse complement strand
AAGTCTGTCCGACCGACGCCCTGCGTTTTTCCAAAGACTACAACCTCGCCAGCACCGACAAGAACGAGTTTTTCTATGACCTGCTGAAGCGACTGGAGACGCAGAAGAAATGACCCCGTTCCCCGGCTCCAACTTCATCATCCCCATCGCGTTCGTCGTCTTCGTGGCCGGCACCGCCTTCGGCGCAGTGATTGCCGTCCACAGCGCGCGCATCATCCGGAGCGTCGCCGGCTTGGCGCTTTGCTGCATCGGTCTTGCCGGGCTTTTTTACTTCCTGCAAAGCCCGTTTCTCGCCCTGATGGAAATCCTCATTTATATCGGGGCTGTGTGCGTGACGATCATCTTCGCCATCATGCTCGCCGAGCCGCAGGAGCCGCCGCATGACAGAAAAGGCGTCAAGAAGTTCCTGTGGGGTGCCTGCGCCATCTCGGCGAGCGCCGCGATTTTCCTGGCCGTGTCGCGGCTGAGCGCGCAAGGGCCGTGGACTGTTCCTGCGGAGCGACTGACCGACGGCTCGGTCAAGGCCATCGGCATCTCGCTGCTCACCACCTACAGCCTCGCGTTCGAACTCATCTCCCTGGTGTTGCTCGTAGCCATCTTGGGCGCACTGGTCATCGCCCGGAGCGGAAGGAGCAAGGTATGACCTTCGACCGTCTGCACGAACAGCCGCACCTTTATCTGATCCTCGCCGCATTCCTNCTGGCTGTGGGCGTTTACGGACTGCTCCAACGCCGCACGTTGATCGGGATGCTGATCTCCGGCGAAATCATCTTCGCCGCCGCCGCGCTTAATTTCCTAGCGCTTAACCGCTTCGTTGCGCCCGACCCGACCGTCGGCCAGGTCTTCGTGTTGTTTATCCTCGGCCTCGCTGCCGCCGAGGTCGCCATCACCCTCAGCGTCATCATCGCGGTTTATCGCAACTACCGGTCGGTGGAGACCGGCGACCTGACTGAGTTGAAGGAGTAGCGATGGACCCCGCTTACGACATTCGGCTGGTTCTGGCCGTGCTTACGCCGCTGATCGGCGCGGGATTCGTGATGTTCAGCGGCCGACGGCCCAACCTACGCGAGGCGTGGTCATTCCTCGCCGCCGCGACGCTCTTTGGCATCACGTTCTCGCTCGTCCCCGACATCCGGGCGGGCAGGACGCTGCACTACACAGTCTTCAAGTTGCTGCCGGGCCTGAGCGTCTCGCTACGGGCCGATGCGCTCTCGATGATCTTCGCCCTGACCGCATCTTTTCTGTGGATCATCACGGTCTTCTACTCGGCCGGCTACATGCGCGGCCTGCACGAGCACGCGCAGACGCGGTTCAACACCTGCTTCGCGCTGGCGCTGTTCGGCGCAATCGGTTGCGCGTTTTCGGATAACCTCTTCACGCTCTACCTCTTTTACGAGATCGTCAGCGTCACCACCTATCCGCTCGTCGCACATCATCAGGACGAGGAAGGCTACGAAGGCGGCAGGAAGTATCTAGTTTATCTGACTGCCACCGCCAAGGGACTGGTGCTGCCAGCGATGGTTTTGATCTACGTGCTGGCTGGGAACCTCGACTTCGCCCATGACATCCGGACGGGTATCCTGCCGCCGGACGTCCAACGCGGCATCGTCACCGCGCTTTACGTCTGCTGCATCCTCGGCTTCGCCAAGAACGGCGTCATGCCCTTCCACAACTGGCTGCCGAGCGCGATGGTTGCACCGACGCCGGTCAGCGCGCTGCTGCACGCCGTCGCGGTGGTGAAGGTCGGCGTCTTTTCAACCGTGCGCGTCATGCTCTACGTCTTCGGCGTCGAGCGCATGGAGGCCCTGAACCTCGGCTTGCCCACGGCCTACTTTGTGTCGTTCACCGTCATCATCGGCTCCATCGTGGCGTTGAGCAAAGACGACCTGAAGGCGCGACTGGCCTACTCCACCGTCAGCCAGCTTTCCTATGTCATCCTCGGCGTGGCGCTGCTGACGCCGGCGGGCATCGAGGGGGGCTTGATGCACATCGCCAACCACGCCTTTTCCAAGATCACGCTCTTCTTCTGCGCCGGAGCGATCTACGTGGCCACCCACAAGAAGAAGATCTCCCAAATGGGGGGCCTTGCACGCGCCATGCCGTTCACGTTCGGCGCGTTTGCTATTGCTTCGCTGAGCATGATCGGCGCGCCGCCGGTCGCGGGCTTTGTTAGCAAATGGTATCTGCTTCATGGCGCTATGGACGCCGGTTCCATTGGCATCATCGGCGTGTTGCTGGCGAGCACGCTGCTCAACGCGGCCTACTTTGGCCCCGTGGTCTATCACGCCTTTTTTGGCAACCCGCCTGCGGACGACCAAGGCTGCCATTTCAAGGAAGCGCATCCGGCAATGGTGGTCCCTCTCTGCGTCAGCGCCACGGTCTCGGTGATCATCGGCTTCTATCCCGATTTCTTTCTGCGATTGGCGCGCGCCGTCCTGCCATGAGCCTGCTTCAAATCATCGAATTGCTGCGAAACCGCCTCAAGACGGTTGTCCGGGTGTGCCTCGCCGCCCTCGCGTTCTTGGTGATTGCGGACGCCATGCCGGGCCTCGTGGACAAGGAGCACGCGCACACGAGGCCGGAACATTGGCCCGGGTTTTGGAGCGCCTTTGGTCTGTTGGGCTGCGGAATGCTGGTGCTTTTCTCCAAGCTCTTGGGCCGCTACGTCATCTCCCGAAGCGAGGACTACTCTGATGAGTAACCTTTGGATTCACCCCTCGCTGATTCTGATCGCCGGAGCGGTTCTGCTGCCCTGCGTGCCGCGCCGGTTCAAGAAACTTTTCCTGATGGGCGTGCCGATGGCGGTCTTCGGCCTCGTGATACGCATGGCTTTCGAGCCGGGGGGCGGCTTTGGCGAGATTGAGTTTCTTGACTGGACGCTGGTTTTCGGCCGGGTGGACGCGCTGAGCTTGGTGTTCGCGCACATCATGGCCCTGATGTGCTGCATCGGCACGCTCTACGGCCTGCATGTTGAAGAGGATGCCCAACACATCGCCGCGTGGGCTTACGTGGCCGGCTCGCTCGGCGCAATTTTTGCGGAAGACCTGCTCACGCTTTTCCTGTTCTGGGAAGTGATGGCTTTCGCGTCGGTGTTTCTGATCTGGTTTCGCCGTGAACCAAGTTCGCTCGCTGCAGGCTTTCGCTATCTATTGGTGCACATCGCGGGCGGTATCTCGCTGCTGGCTGGCATCGTGCTCCACGCCAATGCCACCGGCGGCTTTGCCTTCAATGCTTTCGACGTGGAGCGCATGACGACCGCAAGCTATCTCATCCTGATCGGTTTCATCCTCAACGCCGCCGTGCCGCCGTTGCACGCGTGGCTGCCCGACGCTTATCCAGCGGGCACGTTCAACGGCTCGGTCTTTCTCAGCGCGTTCACGACCAAGACCGCCGTCTATGCCCTCGCGCGCGGCTTCCCTGGCCTGGATCTGCTGGTTGTGCTCGGCGTCATCATGTCGCTCTACGGCGTCGTCTATGCCATCATCGAAAACGACGCGCGCCGTCTGTTCGCCTATCACATCATCAGCCAAGTCGGCTACATGGTTGCCGGCGTTGGCCTCGGCGATCCCA
Organism: Verrucomicrobiia bacterium; assembly: GCA_026417675.1. Lineage (GTDB taxonomy): Bacteria > Verrucomicrobiota > Verrucomicrobiia > CAIQCK01 > CAIQCK01 > JAOACV01. Next base: position 9,404 of record JAOACV010000018.1, on the reverse strand, counting down.
ACACCCCGGTCGGCCAGCTCGCCCTCAACGGCGCTTGTGCGCATGCGTTCGCGCACATCCTCTACAAGGGCCAGCTCTTCATGGGTTCCGGCGCGGTGCTCCACATGACCGGCGAGACGCGCATGAGCCATCTCGGCGGCCTCTACCCCAAGATGCCATGGACTTTCCTCTTTACCCTCATCGGCGGCCTCTCGATCTCGGCATTCCCGCTCTTCAGCGGGTTCGTGAGCAAGTCCATGATCGTGCAGGCAAGCTTCGAGGGCCACGTTTATTGGGCAGGGTTCCTGCTCAACCTTGCTGCTGTCGGCACGTTCTACTGCAACGGCTTGAAGATTCCTTACTTCATCTGGTTCGGTAAGAACAACTGCCAACCGCCGACATGGGAGCGCGCCAAGGAGCCGCCGTGGAACATGATGGCCGCCATGGGCATCACGGCGTTCCTGTGCGTCTTCATTGGTTGCTACACGCCGTATCTCTACGTCCAGCTTCCGTTCCAAGAAGCGGCGCACGCCTACGATCCCTACACCAGCTACCACATCTCCGAGAGCCTGCAGATTTTGCTTTTCACCGCAGTCGGCTTCTTCGTGCTGGTGAAACTGAGGCTGATTGACCCGCACGAGGGAACCAACCTCGACCTCGACTGGTTCTACCGCAAAGCCGGCCGCGCCTTCCTGTGGCTGGCTCAGAAGCCCATCCAGTGGGCCGACACGCTCGTCGGCGAAATGTATCGCCTGGCCGGCCTTATTCCGCTGATGTTTTCCGCGCGCGCCACGGGTAATTTCGACAATGGTGTCATTGACGGCGCAGTGGACGGTCTTGCGGAAAGCGTGAGCCCCGTCGGCAGCCGGCTTCGTTATGTCCAGCGCGGGCAATTGCAAGAGTCTCTCGCGCTGGCCTTCATCGTCGTCGCAGGCATCGCGCTCGCGGTGCTCTATGTGTTCTAACGCTCTCGCATCATGGCTTTCCCCGGCATTCACGCAGACTTCCCGATTCTGAGCGTGGTGATCTTCGCCCCGCTGGCCGCGGCGATTGTCGCCGTGTTCATCCGCAACGAGAACTGGCTGCGTTGGTGGACGCTCGCTTGCACGACCATCATCGCGGTTATCTCGCTGCGGCTCTACGCGGGATTCGACGTGACGACGGCGAAGTTCCAGTTCGTTGAGCACGCCGCGTGGATTCCGCCGCTGAAGATCAACTACACCCTCGGCGTGGACGGCATCAGCCTGCTGCTGGTGTTGCTCACGACGCTCATCATGCCGCTCTGCGTGCTTTGCTCCTGGCGCTACATCACGTCGCGGGTTAAGGAGTTCATGATCTGCCTGTTGTTCATGGAGACGGCGATGGTCGGCGTGTTCTTCGCCCTCGACTTCGTCCTGTTCTTCGTATTCTGGGGGGCGATGCTGATCCCGATGGCGCTGCTCATTGGCATCTGGGGCGGCCCGCGACGGATTTACGCGTCGCTAAAGTTTTTCATCTACACCATGGCAGGCTCGGTGCTGCTGTTGGTTGCAATTATCGCGCTCTATCTACAGGTCGGTAGCTTCGATATCCGTGCCATGATGGGGCATCCCTACGCGGCCAATTTCCAGTGCTGGGTCTTCCTAGCGTTCTTCATCTCCTTTGCCATCAAGGTGCCGATGTTCCCGTTCCACACGTGGTTGCCCGCCGCGCACGTCGAAGCGCCCACAGCCGGCAGCGTGTTGCTCGCCAGCATCCTGCTGAAGATGGGCACCTACGGTTTCCTGCGGTTCTCGCTGCCGATCACGCCGCACGCGACGCATCTGTTCGCGCCTTACGTCCTGGGCCTATCCGTCGTGGCCATCATCTACGGCGGCCTCACGTCGCTGGCGCAAAGCGATCTGAAGAAACTGGTCGCCTACTCCAGCGTCGCGCACATGGGGTTCGCGACCCTCGGCATCTTCGCGCTCAACGCGGCGGGAATCGAAGGCGCGACGCTGGTGATGATCAACCACGGCATCACCACCGGCGCGTTGTTCATCGCCGTCGGCATCATCCACGAACGCCTGCACACGCGCGACCTCACCGAGACCGCCGGCATGGGCAAGCACATGCCCATCTTCGCCGGCTGCCTCGGCGTGTTTTGCCTCTCGTCGCTTGCGTTCCCCGGCACCAACAGTTTCATCGGCGAGTTCCTCGTCCTCGTCGGCGGCTTCGCCGTGTCCAAGACGCTGGCGGCCTGCTGCGTGCCCGGCGTGGTGCTGGCCGCCGCCTACATGCTGCGCATGATCCAAAAGGTCGCCTACGGCGGCGTGAAAAACCCGGAGCATTCGGGCTTGGCCGACCTAAACTTCCGCGAGATCGTCACGTTCGCGCCGCTGCTGCTCTTCGTGTTCTGGATCGGCCTGAACCCCGAGCCGTTCACGCGCGTCATGCGCGCCAGCGTCGAAAACCTCCTTCAACAAACCAACTGCGCGTCGGCGCACGCCACCATCGCGCTTCGGTAGAACGACATGCCCACCTTCATCATGGCCTTCCTCCCCGAACTGGTGCTGCTCGTCGGCGCGTTGGTCTTGTTCTTCATCTGTCTCGGCGAGGACCGCGTCCGGCAGACGCGCAAAGCCGCGCTCGTCACTTCGTTTGCGGCAATCATCGCCTGCGCGCTTTGCATGGGCCAGCAGGCCACGCTATTCGACGGCGCGCATTGCGTGGACCTGTTCTCCCAAATTTTGAAGCTGGTCTTCGCCATTGGCTTCACCTTGATCCTGATCCTCAGCGACGAACTCGCCGACATCCGCGCTGACGTGAAGGCCGAATATTATCTCTTCCTCACCATCAACGTCAGCGGCCTCGTCATGCTCGTGAGTTGCGTGGAGATCATCAGCCTTATGATCGCCCTCGAAACGTCGGCGTTCCCCCTTTACATGATGGTTCCGATGCGCCGCGAACGCGCCGGCCAGCGCAGCCAGATGGAGTCGGCCATCAAATACATCATGTTCGGCGTTGCGGCCAACGGCATCATGCTCTTCGGTCTGAGCTACCTCTTCGGCTTGACCGGCACCACGCATCTGGCGACGATGCTCGCCAAACTCCAGCCCGTCATTAACTCGCCGCTGGCCGTCGCGGGCATGGTCATGACATTCTGCGGCTTGTTCTTCAAACTCGCCGTCTTTCCCTTCCATTTCTGGACGCCCGACGTCTATGAAGGCTCGGCCAATGAAACGGCCGGCCTGATCGCCTCGCTCGCCAAGGTTGGCGCGGTCGCCGTGCTGGTGCGCTTTGTGTCGCTGGCCTCGCCGGAGCACCACGCCATCGCCGTCGTCCTGACCGTGTTCGCGGCCGCTTCGATGTTCTACGGCAACTTGATCGCGCTGCTGCAAAAGGACTTCAAACGCCTGCTCGGCTTCTCCGGCATCGCCCACGCCGGCTACGCGATGCTGGGCTTCGTCGCCCTCGATGACGCGGGCTACGCCGCCGCGCTCTTCTATATCGTCGGTTATCTGCTAATGGTGCTGGCTTGCTTCGTCGTGATCTGCAAAGTCTCCTCTGACGGCAGGAACGTCTCCATCGAACAATTGGCCGGCCTGCACCGCCGCGCGCCGCTGCTGGCCCTCACGCTCGTCGTCGGTGTGTTCTCACTCGCCGGCATCCCGCCCTTCGTTGGCTTCATGGGCAAGCTAACGCTACTCTCCGCCGCGTTCGCCAAAGGCCATCTCGCCCTCGTCATCATCGCCGTTGTTAACGCCGCCATCGCCGTCTATTACTATCTTGGCATCATCCGCGAAGCGTTCTTCCGCGACGCCGAAGGCCAGCCCGCCATCATCCTCAACTGGCCCACGCGCGCCCTCTGCGTCGCTCTCATCGCCGGCATCCTCGCGCTCGGCATCGCCCCCGCCCGCATCATCAGCAACCTCTCCACCGCCGTCGCCGGCATCCGGGGATTGGTTACCGCACACGTCGAGCGCGCGCCGGGCATCCGTCATTGAAGCAGTCTGGCAGTTGTCGGAGGGGCTGTGTTACAAGTGCGCCGCCATGAAAACCGTGTTGGTGCTCTTGCTTCCCTCCGTCACCCTAGCGGCCGCGCCGACGACGCACCGACATGCTGAGACGGTCACGTCCGCACGACACGAGTTCGTCATCCGCATGGGTGGGACGATGGACGGCGAGAACACACGCACGCCGATCGGCTACTCAGCATGGTCGCGGGCCTTCGAGGCGATGCGCGAGGCGTGCATCGAGAACATCGGCGACACGCCGGTGACCAATCCGTGGCTCATCGTCAACGGCCTCCGCGACTGGCGGACGGTGGAGAAAATCGTTGCCGAGGCTACGCGCGGTTGCGCCGACGACCGCGAGCGCGCGGTCGGCATCTGGCGGTTCGTCATCGGTCACCGGTTCCACGCGACGCCGAACGACGGCGACAACATTGACCCGGTCAAGCAGTTCAACGTGTATGGCTACTCCCTCTGCGGCGACATCGCCCAGACCATCCGGCAGCTCTGGAAGGTCGCCGGTCTCAAGACCCGCCGCGGCAGGCCGCACGGCCATTGCCTGACCGAAGTGTGGTTTGACGGGGCGTGGCGCTCGCTCGACGGCGACGAACAGATCATTTGTCTCGCTCGCGACAACGAGACCATCGTCGGCGAGGAAGACATCGTGCGCGACCACGACTTGATGAAGCGCACCCACACCTATGGCATCCTCGCCGCCGAGGACCCGCTTACCGACCAATTCTCCGCCTCGCTGCACATCTATGAGGGTAAACGCGAAGGCGACTGGCGCGACATCTACGGCCACCGCATGGATCTTACTTTGCGCCCCGGCGAATCGCTCGCATGGCGCTGGGACAACATGGGCCGCTACCACGGCACCAATCTGAAGACCGGCTGGGGGCCGCACGCCGGCGAACCGCTCGCCAACGGGCGGCTGATTTATGCGCCGCCGAAACCGGCTGAGGCCGGTCAGGCGGTTGGCGACGCGCCCGTGGTGCCGATGGCCAGCCCCTATGTCATCGTTGGCGGCCAACTCGACGCACGGGGCGGGGCGAAGGCATCCGTCTCGTTCGACCAGAAAAGTTGGGAACCGGTTGCAGGCCGCGATCTCGACCCGTTCTTTCCGCCCGAAGGCAGACCGCGCTATCGCTACTGGCTGAAGTTCGAACCGGCGGGCGCGCTCCAGTCGCTGCGCGTTGAAAACCTGCTCCAGATGGCGCCGCTCTCGCTGCCCGCGCTGACCATCGGCGAGAACCGCGTCGTTTACGAAGATGAATCGCCCGGCCCACGCAAGGTTCGGGTGAGCTTTGACTGGGTCGAACGCAACAACAGCCTGCCGCCCGCCGCGCCGGAGGCGGAATTCCCGAAAGATGGCAGCGAGGTCGAAGGCACGCAGTTCACCTTTCGCTGGAAGGCCACGGGCGCCGATTACCATTTCCAACTCAGCAACCGCGCCGACATGAAGTGGCCGCTGTCGCCGACGTTTGACCGGCTGATCTCAAAGACGCCGCAGCGCGGCACGGCAAGCTGGGCGATCCCGTGGCGCGGGCTGCTCAATCCCGGCCAGCGTTACCACTGGCGCGTTCGGGCGCGCAACCAGGACGGCCTGTGGGGAACGTGGAGCCGCGCGTTCACCTTCACGTCGCAAGGGCCGGGCGTGCCGCTGGATGTGCGCTGCGACGCCACCGGACGCGCGATCCGCTGGAAGGCGAATCCACAAGGCCGCCCGCCGGTAAAGTGGCGCGTGTATGCCAGCGACGAGAAAGGGTTCACAGCCAGCGACACGCCGCACAAGATCCTCTGGGAGTCGGGCTACGAGCGTCCGCGCGAGGTGCGCGAACTGCCGGCAAACTTCGTCGGCGAAACCGACAAGCCGGTGTGGAGACTGCTGATGAATGCGTTCTACCGCGTCGTCGCGGTGGACGCGCAAGGCGTTGCGAGCGGGCCGAGCGATTATGCTGCCGTGCCGCGGCCCAAGTTCATCAGCCAGCCGCCGACAAGCGCGAAGGTCGGCGAGGTTTATCGCTACGCGCCGCGCGTTATCCGTTCCCTTGGCGACCTGCGCTGCAAAAACTACACGAAGGACAAAATCTACTGGGCCGGCTACTGGAACATTGAGAAGCCCGAATGGAAGCTGGTGACAGCGCCGGAATGGCTAAAGTTGGACGCGGTCACTGGCGGACTCTGCGGCATACCGCCGACCGCCTCTGCCGGCGGCGAATTCAAGATCGAACTGCGCTGCGAAATCGCTGGGGTCGGGACTGACGCGCAGTCGTTCACGTTGCGCGTGGAGAAGCCGCAGCCGTGAACAATGGATCGCGGTTTTCCTTCAACCATGCTTCAAGTCTGGCGCGCAGGCCGGCGAGAACGGCCGCGTGTTCCGGCGCGGATGACAGATCCTTCATTTCATTCGGGTCGTTTGCGAGGTCGAAGAGTTGATACTTGTTGATCTGCGGATACCAGATCAGCTTCCACCGGCCCGCGCGAATCATGCGCTGCACGTTGCCGAAGTAAGCGACCACCTGCGAATAAAGGGACTCCGCGTCGCCTTTGAGGATGGGCAGCAAGCTCTTGCCTTGGACAATCTTCGGAACCTTTACACTCGCGAGCTCGCAGAGCGTGGGGAACAGATCACGCTGGTAGCATGGGGCGGCGCAAAGACGGTCGCGCGGGATGCCCGGCCCAACCAGCAGCAGCGGCACGTTGACGGTGTGCTCATACATATTCTGTTTGCCCCGCAGACCGTGGCTGCCGATGGCCAGACCCTAGTCGGAGGTGAAGACGATGATGGTGTTGTCGGCTTGGCTGTTGGCCCGCAGGGCGTTGAGGATGCGGCCGATCTGCCCGTCCATGTGCGAGATGACCGCGTAGTAGCACGCCAGTTCCTCGCGCACCATTTGCGGCGTGCGCGGCCACGGCCAGAGCAGTTCGTCTCGACCGCGGGCGTTGCCGTGGTCGAACGGGTGCTCCGGCAGGAAGTTCGGCGGCAGCGGAATCTTCGCCGGGTCATACCGGCCCGCGTAGCCCGGCGGCATGATCAGCGGGTCGTGCGGCGCGGTGAAGTTGACGTGTAGAAAGAATGGTTCCGGTGTCCTGCGGTTGAGCATTTCTATGGCCGCGTCGGCGAAGTGTCGGCTGATCTCGGCAGTCAACCCCACGCCTTTTTCCAAGTCGGGTTTGCCGTCGGCGGTCTTGATGGTCCACCCGCGATAGCCGGTGACCTCCCGTCCCGCGTGATCGCGCTTCAGCGTGTTCTCAAACTTGCCGCCGCCGCTATACAGGGCGCGCGTTTCCTCGTAGCCGCGTGTCTTCGGCTCGCCGTGAACGTGCCACTTGCCGACATGCCACGTGTGATAGCCCGCCTGCCGAAACGTCTCGGCGATCGTCGGCATATCGGGCCGCAGGCGGCCGCCGTAGGGCACGCCGTTGAGGAAGCTGGTGCAGCCAGTGAGAATTTCCGCGCGGCTGGTGACGCAGAGCGGGTTGGGGCAGATCGCGCGTGTGAAGGCCACGCCCTGGCGCACAAGACGGTCAAGGTAGGGCGTGCGGATGTGCGGGTTGCCCAGCGTGGCAATGGTGTCCGACCGCTGGTCATCCGACACCAGCAGGAGAATGTTAGGCCAACCGCGTGTGGCGGCCGCGTTGGCGGAGGGGACCAACGACGTGCCACATGCCAGGGTGATGGCGGCGCAAGCAAGCTGTAGCGGCAGATTCATGGCATGAGCCGGTCCACGACGCAGAGATTAGCAACCACGATCGGGGACGGGCCAGCCAATAAATCAGAAATGCACGGTGATCAACCGTTGCCGGTCAAGCGTCGGTGACGCGGTCCAGCGCGCTGAAGCCATGGTAGGCAGGTTCCGCGATACCGCGGCTCAATACACGCTGAGGATTTGCTTCTCGTAAAGCTCGCGGTAGTAACCGGGCTGGCTCTTGAGCTCCTGATGGGTGCCTTGCTGGACCAGCCGGCCGCGGCGGTCGTCGCGGTAGCCGAGCACGAAAATTCTGTCCACGTCGGCGACGGCCTGCAGGGCGTGGGAAATGACAATACACGTGCGGCCTTGGGTGAGTTTCTTGAGGCTGATCAAGAGTTCGCTGGCGACATCGGCGCTGAGGGAGGCCAGCGGCTCGTCGAGCAAGATGATGGACGGCTGGCGCAGGTAGCAACGGGCGATGGCGATGCTGATCTGCTCGCCGCCGCTGAAGGCGTTGATGTTGGCGTCGAAACCGCTGTGGATGCCGTCGGACTTGCTGTTGATCACGTCGAGGATTTGGGCCTGCTCGCAGGCGCGGACGATCTCCTCCATCGTGGCGTCGGGCTTGGCCAGCAGCAGATTGTCCCGGACGCTGGCTTGTTTGAAGAACGGCCGCTGGGTGACCATGCCGAACTGGGCGCGCACGCTGGCCAGGGTGTAGTTGCGGATGTCCTCGCCGTCTATCTCGATCACGCCCTGGCCGTCCTCCAGTTCGAGGAATCGGCAAAGGAGGTTGAAGATGGTGGTCTTGCCAGAGCCGCGCCGGCCGACGAACGCGACGCGCTGGCCGGCCTTGATCTCGAAGTTGAGATCGCGCAGGGTCGGCGGCAGGTCGCGGCGGTAGCTGAAAGTCACGTTGCGGAAAACGATTTTGTCGCGCAAGGGTTGCATCGGGCGCGCGCCGGGCCGGTCCATCACGCGCGGCGGCGTTTCGAGGATGTCGAAGCCCTCGTTGATCTGCGGGCTGAGTTCCTGGTAGCGCGCGGCGGTGCTGCAGAGGGAGACCAGTTGCGAGAAGACGCTCGGCACGAGCATGTAGAAGACGAAGAGCTGCGGCCAGCCGCCTGCCAATAAATTGGCCTGCACCAGCCAACTGCCCGCGCCGAGAATCACCAGCAGCGTGAGCGTGCCGACAAGAGCCATGGCTTGCTGGCTGAAACCCTGCCAGCGCACGACGGTCATGTTCATGTTGATGAGACGGTCAGTCATCTCACGCAGCGCGCGGGTAATCCAACCTTGGGCGTTGTTGAGCTGAATCTCCTTCACGCCGATAACGCCCTCGAACATCTGGCCGCCGTAGGCCGTGTCGAGTTCGTTGCGCTCGAAGGATATCGCCTGCAGCTTGGGATAAATCCACCACACGATGATGAACGGAATGGAGCTGATGGCGCCCAACAGCAGCAGGGTTAGTTGCCAGTTCAGCATGAACAGATAGGTGACGTAGGCTACCAGAAAGATGGCGGTGGTCACCGACAACAGCACGGCGTCGCACAGAAGGAACTGAACGGCCTGTGCTACCTTGCTCAACTGACGCATCAGCTCGCCCGGGTTGCGGCTAAGGAAGAAATCCAGCGATTGGGTTTGGAGGAACTCAAAAATGCGGAACTGGAACATCCGGCTCAGCCTTTCCGACAACGACGACGACCAATACGTCTGGAAGTAGTCCAGCGGGATACGCGCCAAGGACAGCAGTGCGAAC
>JAOACV010000189.1 GCA_026417675.1 Verrucomicrobiia bacterium | reverse complement strand
AGCCCGCTCGGCCGGATTTTCAGCAAACCCGTGCGCACCATCAGCATTCAGAGCGTCGGCGGCACCGAGGCGGCTATCCAGCGCGGGGTTGAGTTGCTGCCGGAACTGCTCGCGGAGGCGGACAAGAGCCGGCGCGAAACCGTGCCGGTCGGCGAATTGTCGCTGGGTCTGAAATGCGGCGGCAGCGACGCCTTCAGCGGTCTCTCGGCCAATCCCGCGCTGGGCCACGCCAGCGACATCCTCATCGCTAATGGCGGCACCAGCATTATCACCGAAGTGCCGGAGTTTGCCGGGGCGGAGCATCTCTACGCGACACGCTGCCGCACACGCGAGGGGTCGGAGCAGGTCTTCGGCGCCATGCGGCGGTTTCGCGACTACCTCCAGCGCGCCGGTCACAGCATGGATGAAAACCCCTCGCCCGGCAACAAGGAGGGCGGCCTGCTCAACATCACCCTCAAGTCCCTTGGCGCGCTCGCCAAAAGCGGCACCGGTCCGGTGGAGGGCGTGATTAACTACGGCGCAGTGCCGCCGCATCGCGGCCACTGGATGCTCTACTGTCCGAGCTACGACCCGATCAGCACCACCGCGCTGGTCGCCAGCGGCTGCCAGATCGTCGCCTTCACCACCGGCCGCGGCACCGGCCTTGGCAACGCCATCGTGCCCGTGTTGAAGATCGCCGCGAACTCGGAGTTGGCGGCCCGATTGGAGGCCGATATTGACCTGAACGCCGGCAGAATTCTGGATGGCGAAGCGGACATCGAGACCGTCGGCCGCCAACTGTTCGATCTGACCCTCGCCACCGCCAGCGGCCAGTGGTGCCGCGCTGAACACAACAGGCACCGCGAATTTCTTATTTGGGATGAAGAAGGCGTTTCGTTATAGTCCGAAGCCATGACGCGGTCACTGGAAGCCATCAAGCCGCAACTGGATCGGATCATCGAGCGGATCGTGCAGGAGTATCGCCCGCTGAAGATCATCCTGTTCGGCTCCTACGCCCACGGCCAGCCCCATGAAGGCAGCGACGTGGACCTGCTGGTCATTAAAGAAGATGTGCCACCGGCTCGATGGCAAAGGTATGTCGAAGTGTGCCGCTGCATCCGTGGTTTGAGGCGCGGACTTTCGATTGAAGCCCATGTGGTCACACCGCAGGAGTTGAGCGAAGGATTGCGACTAATCAACCCCTTCTATCGTGAAATCACAGAACAAGGAGTGGTGCTCTATGACACAACCACCGACCGACGAATTGGCACAATGGCGATGGCAAGCTGACCGGCGCTGGGCGGCCGCTCGGCAGATGCTGGTCACATCAACCGTGCCGGAGGAGATCGCCGGGGAGAACCGGCACCAAGCGCTGGAGCGCTATCTGAAGTGGTTTCTGATCTGCCGTGGTTGGAAACTCAGGAAGACCCACGACTTGATGGAGCTGATAGAGGAGGCCGAGTCACACGACTCCAGCTTGGGATCGTTCGCTGAGCTGTGCGCGCGAGTCAACGGCTATTTCATAGAAGAACGCTATCCCCATGTCGGCCTCACCTTTCCCGAACGTAATCAACTCGAAAAAGATTTCGCCGAAGCTGAACAACTCATCAAACTGCTGACTGCCGGCCACTGATCCCTCAACCTTAGTTACTGAAAACTACTCCCATGTCACTCCTAGGCTGCGACGTTGGAACCACGGGGACGAAGGCTGTTGTGTTCGACGAGAACGGCAACATCCTGTCGTCCGCTTACCGAGAATACCGTCTGTTGACGCCCCAGCGCGGCTGGGCGGAACTCGACCCGCAGGAAGTCGGCGACTCCGTCGAAGCTGTCCTCGGTGAGGCGGCAAAGAAATCGCCGCAGCCGGTCCAGTCCATCGCCCTTTCCGCTCTCGGCGAGGCCATCACGCCGCTGGACGCCAATGGCAAGCCGCTCGACAACACCGTGCTTTCGATGGATTCGCGGGCCACGGCACAGACGAAGATGCTGCACGAGCAGTTCGGCGCCAAACGGTTCTTCGAGACCACAGGCCATCCGCTGCATCCGATGCACACCATCAGCAAGCTGATTTGGTGGCGCGAGAACAAGCCTGACGTGTTCCGACACGCAGCGCGATTCCTCGGCTGGCAGGAGATTCCAGCAATGCGCTTGGGCGTGCCCGCGAAGGTGGACTACTCGCTCGCCTCGCGGCTGGGCCTCTTTGACATCCGCAAGAAGCAATGGTCCGAACCGCTCCTCGCGCTGGCGGGCGTGGACTTGAAGCAGTTGCCGGAGGCCGTGCCATCGGGCGCGGTCGTCGGCGAGATCCCCGCGAGTGTTTGCCAGCGGCTCGGTCTCGCCAAGGGTTGCGTTTTCGTTGCCGGCGGTCACGACCAGCCGTGCGCGGCGCTGGGCGCGGGCGTCGTGCGCCCCGGTCTGGCCGTGGACGGGATGGGCACGGTCGAGTGCATTACCGTCGCCTACGACCATCCTGTAACCGACGAGAACATGCTCGGCGGCAACCTTTGTTGCATGCCGCACACGGTGGACGGGATGTATGCCTCGCTGGCGTTCAGCTTTGTCGGCGGCAGTCTGCTGCGCTGGTTCCGCGACAACTTCGCCGACACGGAGAGGGCGGAGGCGGAGCGCGCGGGCCGCGACGTGTATGACGTGCTGGTGGATCGCGCGATGACGGCGCAACATCCGCCGTTCATCGTGCCACACTTCTTCGGCACGGGCACGCCGTATCTGGATTCGCATTCCAAGGGCATCATCGTCGGCCTGACGCTCGGCACGAAGCGCGAGGACATTGTGCGAGGCATCCTGGAGGGCGTCGCATTCGAGATGCGGGTGAACTTGGAGATCCTGGCGAAAGCCGGGGTCCCGCTCGACGAGCTGCGTTGCACCGGCGGCGGCGCCAAGTCGCGGGGCTGGATGCAACTCAAGGCCAATCTGTGGGGCAAGCGTCTTTGCACGCTCAACGTCACTGAAGGCGGCGCGCTCGCTTGCGCGATGCTCGGCGGCGTTGCCATCGGCAAGTTCAAAGACCTCCGCGAAGCGGTCGAGCGCACCGTCCGCGTCACCGGCGCCTACGAGCCGGACATGAGGGAGCACGCCCGCTACAGCGAGCGATACGCGATCTATCGCGAACTATATCCCCGCTTGAAGGAATTCTTGCATCGGATGTGAAGATGTTGGGAAACACCGCCCCGCTTCGCTAATCGTCTCTCCGATGGATCGCGTTTTCCGAACGCGACTCTCCCGCGCTCGGCGCGCCATCGCGTTCGGAGAACGCGATCCACCTTCTCCAAACCCTGTCGCGCTTGGGGTTGGGACTTTCTCTTCATCCTTTCCACGGATGGTTCCACGGCGCGCGATAGTCGCGCTTCAACAACTTCGCGGCGGCGTCATGACCGACGATTTGCTCCGCTTGCGCGTCCCAAACGAGCTTCGCGCCCGCTTGGTAGGCGATCATGGCAAGTTGCACGGTTGCGGCGGAATGAAAGGCGTCTTCGGGCTGGCACGCCGGCGCGCGGCGGGTGCGGACAGCTTCGAGGAAGTCGGCCATGTGCTGGACGCCGGCATCGCTCTTGACCTCGTTCACCTTGCGTTCGGCTTTCTTGTCCTTGGGGATGACGATCCATTTGTTGTCGGTGACGAACAGGGTCTCTTTCTCGCCGTAGAAGAAAATGCCGTTGTCCACCTCCGGCGCGTATTCGGCTGCGCCCCAGATGCGATGCCGCCAGGTGACGGGGCATTGGGCGAACTCCCAATGCGCGGTCAGGATATCCGGCGTGGTGATCTTGCCCTTGAGTTGATAGATGCCGCCGGCGGCCTGCACGGTGCGCGGCATGGTCTCGCCGAGGATGACGCGCGTGGCGTCAATCAAGTGGATGCCCCAGTCCACCAGATGGCCGTTGCCGTATTCCTTCTCCAAACGCCAAGCGAAGTGTCCGATCTGCGGACAATACGGCAGCTTCGGCGCAGGACCGCACCACAGGTCCCAGTCGAGCGACGCGGGCGGGTCTTGCGGCGTCGTATCCTTGATGCCGGCGGTGTAATGAATCTGCGCGTCCACGTGGACGATGCGGCCTGCGTTGCCCGCCTGGATGTAATCGCGCGCTTGCTGGATGGCCCGACTCTGCCGGCGCTGGAAACCGATCTGCACAATGCAGCCCGGCTTGCGTTTCGCGGCATCCACCATCGCGCGGCCCTCGCGAATGTCGTAGGCCAGCGGCTTCTCGCAGTAAATGTCAAGGTTGCGCGCCAGCGCGGCGATGAATGGCAGCGCGTGCCACTGGGGCGGCGTGGCAATGATGACCGCATCCAGGCCCGGCACGGCGAGCATCTCCTCGTAGAGTTTGAACGTCTTCGGCCGCGCCCCCTGGAGTTTCGCGATCTTGTCCGCAGCGTCCTTCAAATGCTGGCTGTCCACGTCGCAGATGGCAAGGACCTCCACGCCGCCGACCTTGAACGCGGCGTTGACATTCACCAGCCCATACCAGCCGCAGCCGATCAGGCCGAGTTTGAGTTTCTTGGCGTCGGCGGGCCGCGCAAGGCGCGCGGCGGCGAGACCTGTGATCGTGGTTCCGAGAAATTGGCGTCGGTTCATGGTTGATTCTCCTGTGTTGGAATCCTTGGTTCCTACCATTCCTTATTGCTGCCGCTAAATCCCCCGCCGCAGCACGGCTATGTAGGGCAGGTTGCGGTAACGCTCCGCGAAATCCAGTCCGTAGCCCACCACGAACTTGTCCGGGATGGTGAACCCGACGAAGTCCGCGGTGAAGGGCACGACGCGGCGCGAGGGCTTGTCCAGCAGCACACACGTGCGCAAGCTGGCGGGGTTTTCGCGCCGGATGCGCTCGCAGATGCGCCGCAGCGTGCGGCCCGTGTCGAGGATGTCATCCACCAGCAGCACGTGTTTGCGGCGCAACGATAGATGCCACGGCCGGCGGATGCTCACACGCCCGTTGGAAGTAGTTCGCGCACCGTAGCTGCGCGCCACAACGCTGTCCAAGCGCGTCTGCATCGGCAGTTGGCGGAGCAATTCGCCCAGGAACACCATGCTGCCGTTGAGCACGCCAATGATGGAAACCTCGGCGTGGCCATAGCAGCGGGCGATTTCGCGGGCCAGCGCCGCAATCCGCCGGCGAATCCGCGCTTGCGAAATCAGCACCTCGGCCACATCCGGGTGCAAACTCGTTCGTGCCATGATGCCAGATTATTAGCCACATCAAGTGCCGGGAGCACAAAGCTTTTCTTGCTTCTCCGTCCGGAGATCGCTGATGACTGGATACTGAAAGCTGACCACCCCAGCCTTTGCCCTTCACTTGGCACTCTGCTACCGTGCGAGCGTGAGCAACGCGGCGCTGCTCAACATTATTTTTGAGGATGGCACGCTGCTGGTGCTGGACAAGCCGGCGGACCTTGTCTGCCATCCGACCAAAGACGGGCCGCTCTCCAGCCTCATCGGCCGCGTGCGGTTGCATCTAGGCGGCGCGGCGGCGTTCATGATCAACCGGCTGGACCGGGAGACCAGCGGACTGGTGCTGGTGGCCAAGGAGCGGCGCGTGGCGGCCCAATTGCACCGGGCGTTCTGGCGCAAGGAGGTTCTCAAAGAATACCTCGCCATCGTCCATGGTCGCGTGTGTGGGGCGCATGGCGAAATAAACGCGCCCATCGCGCTCGCGCCCCGTCGCGAGGTCGCCATCCGCCGCGCCGTTGTCCCGGACGGCCAGCCCGCGCGCACCACATGGTGGGTTGAAGATCGTGCGCCGAGGTTCACGTTGCTGCGCGTGCGCCTCCACACGGGCCGCGCACATCAGATTCGCGTCCATCTCGCGCACATCGGCCACCCAATTGTCGGCGACAAGATTTACGGCAGCGACGAGCGTCTCTACTTGCAGTTCATCAAGACCGGCAACACGCCTGCGCTGTTGGCGCAACTGCTCCTGCCGCGCCACGCCCTTCACGCCGAACGG
>JAOACV010000188.1 GCA_026417675.1 Verrucomicrobiia bacterium | reverse complement strand
AACCGGGACCGGGGTCGGGTCGCCCGGGGCGTCGGGTTTCTGCGGCAGTTTGACCAGAATGCGCCGCAATTTGCCGATGCGCTGGTTGCGCACCAATTCCGCCATCCGGTGATACACCGTCAGGCTGCGATCCTCTGTGGCGGTTTGGAACACCGCGCCGTAACGCTTGACCGTGTCGGCTAGCAGCCGGCCCTCGGCAATATTGAACGTGGGTTTCTCGCACAGCACGTCCTTGCCGGCGCGGATGGCTGCGACCGACATGAACACATGCCAATGGTCCGGTGTGGAAATCACCACCGCATCCACGTCGGGTCGGGCGATGACTTCGCGCCAGTCCCGGGTCGTCATGCAGGTGTAGCTCTCGCCGAACTTCTTTCGCACCACGCGCACGGCGTTCTCGATATGGCTGGTCATCACGTCGCAGAGCGCGACCGGCTGAGACTCCGGCTCCTTCAGAAATCCGTTCAGGTTGCGCCCGATGCCGTGCCCGCCGAGACCGAGAAAGCCGAGCGTCACCCGCTCGCTCGGCGCAGGCCGTCCGTCAAGGCCGAGGGCGCCCGCGGGAATGATATGCGGCGCCGCCAACGCCGCGGTTGCGCACTTGAGAAAATCCCGACGGGTCCAATGTCTGGCCATCGCGCGCTTCATGTCGTCCGTTAAACCTTCCACGGGTCCCTTGCTCCCCGCGCGACCAGGCGGGCGGCTTCGGGATCGCCGATGATCTCTTCTTTCACGGGGTCCCACTTGATCTTTCTGCCGGTGCGGATGGCGATCTCGGAAACGTGGCTGATGAGGTCGGAACGCACCGCGTCGTCAATCGGGTCCACTGGCGTCCGCCGGCTCCGCACGCATTCGATGAAGTTGGCCTCGTGGCCGGCGCTTTGTGGCAAATGAACGTCATAGGCGCCGATGGGCGTCCGGGCGAGCGAGTCCGGCTCCGTGACCAGACGCCGGTAGCTGAGCGCGATCCAGCCCTCCTCGCCGATGAATTGCGCGTAGTTGCCGGCCTCGGCCAGCTTCGGCTCGGTCTCCGGCTCCACCCCCCAAGCTTGAAACGTCATCACCACGCCGTCGCCAAACCGGATCCGCACGTTCCAGTCCATCACCACGTCGTTGCACCCCTCGGTCGGAATGACGCCCGTGCCCTCAACCTCCAACGGCCCCGTCGTGTGCGTGTCGTAGGCCCACACCATCAAGTCCAGCGGGTGCGCCGCCCAGCCGGCAATGAATCCCAGCGCGTAGTCGCGCACGTGAAACCAATCCGGCCCGCTGTCGGGACAGCCCGAATACGGCCGCCACGGCGCGGGGCCGAGCCACATCTCATAGTCCAGTCCCTCCGGCACGGGTCGAGGCTCGCGCGAACCGCCGCGGACGCTGTTGGGCGCCTTGACGCGAATCTCGCGAATCCTTCCCAGCCGCCCGCTGCGAATCAGTTCCGCGCCGAGCCGGGAAACCGCGGTGGATCGCGACTCCGCTCCATATTGGAAGACGCGGCCGTAGCGTTTGACCGCCTCGCGGCAGGCCGAGTCCTCGGCGATGCTGATGCCGAGCGGTTTCTCGGTGTGCGCGTCCTTGCCCGCGCGCGCCGCGGCGATGGTCATCGGCACGTGCCAGTGGTCGGTCGTGGCGATGCCGACCGCGTCAATGTCGGGCCGGGCCAGCAACTCGCGAAAATCCACATACGCCGCGCAGTCCTTGTTCTTGTAGTGCGCGTCCACAATGGCCTTGGCCTGCTCCCGGCGATTCTTCCAGACATCGCAGACCGCGACGAGCTGCGCTTGCGGGCAGTTCATCTGTTCGCGCGCGTTCCAAAGTCCGCGCGGTCCCAACCCGATGTAGCCAAGCACAACCCGCTCGCTCGGCGCGGGCCGTCCGTCAAGACCGAGCGCGCCGGCGGGAATAATGTGCGGCGCCGCCACCGCCCATGCCGCGCCCTTGAGGAAATCGCGGCGTGTCCAACAACGCGTGTTTCGATGTTTCATGTGTGTCCTTCCGCGGATCAATTGCCGCGCTTGCTTTTCTTGGTCTGGCCTTTCGCCGGCGTCTCCGGCCTTGCAACCCTGCCGCCGCCCGGCGCGTAGATGCCGGCTCGCTGGACCGCGATGACCCGCCATAGTAACCCGTGATCTTCAACTCAACCGTCGTGGCGGTTGTCTCGTCGAGCGTCACAATCAGAAAGTTGTTGTCATACTGCGCGTTCTCGACCTTTTTGATGATCTTGCCATCGCAGAGCACCTCAAAGTCCTTCGGCGAGAATCTGTGATGCTGATAACCGAGAACGCTGATGGCCGCAATCTTCTCAGGTTGTTTGAACGTGACGACCAGACGATAGAGCGGCTGGTGGTCTTTTTCGTCCCAGTAGGTGTCCGGGTTACCGTCAATCGCGGCCTGGTCGCCATGGGAGGCCCCGTCTTTATCCAAATCGTCCGGGCTGCTCGCGACACCCTGCGGCGCAATGTTGGTCATGTTGTCAATCTCGGTGAAAGCGTTCTCGCAGAGTTGGCGCGCGGCGGGTGTCTTGCACGCATCGAGCACCTTCTGAACCGCCGCCTTCGCCGCGTCGCGATTCGCGCGCTTCACGCTCTTGGCGATTTGCGCGACCGCTGTCGCCACCGCGATCTCGACGTCGGCATCCTCCGCCGGCATGCAACCAACCGCCAGCTCGAGCGCGCCCGGATGAGCAACCTTGCCGAGCGCCGCGAGCACCATCTTCTTCAAGTCGGCGGTTTGCGCGAATGACAACGCGTCCGCGAAGAGCCTCACCATCTGCTCCGGCGCCCGCGCGTCCTACAGCGCGGCAAGCCGGACGAATCCGCGCAGGGCAAGCACTCGGTGCGTCTTGTTCTGGGCCGCGCGCGCAACGTCGAGGAGGTCGGACATCACGGCCGCGTCGCGCCAGTCGGCCAGGCCGCGAATGGCGGTGTCCTTGACGCTGGCGTCGCCGTCCTTCGCAGCAGCCCGCAACGCTTCAAGCGATTTGGCGGACGGAATCCGCGCCAAGACACGCAGCAACGCGCAGCGCGCCTCCACGTTCGGCCCCGGCAGCGATCCCAGCAGCGGCCCGACCATCGCCTCGCTATCCATAGTTCGACGGCCGACGCCGAGCAGGGCCTTCTCCGCGCCCGCGCGGTCGGCGTCAGTCTTGGCTTCAACCAACAGGCTGATGAGCGACGGCACCGCGCCCTCGTCCGCGAGCGCGCCAAGAGCCTCAAATGCCTCCGCGCGCACCGAAGCGTCCGTCGCGAGCTTCAGCAGCATCGGAACAGCCGCAGTGGTGTTGCGCGCCGCCAGCGTGCGGACGGCTTCAGCTCGCAACGCGGTCTCGCCCGTTTGTGCGGCGGCCATCAGTGCCGTATCGGCCTCTTTGCTGCGAATTTCAATAAGACTTCTGCGCGCCACTGTTTGCGCCTGCTCCCTTTCCGTAGCGGCGACGCGCAGCAGCAATCCAACGCTGGAGGCGTCGTCGAGCCGGCCGAGCGCGGTGAGCGCTGATAAACGGAGTGTTTCGTCGCTGCTCCCGGCGGCGGAACGCGCCGCCGGCAACGCGATGGGATCGTTGACCAGCTTCAAAATCATTGCCTGCACGTCGGGGGCCAACGCCGTCATGTCGGCGAGCACGATCTTCAGCGCGTCGGCGGATTCCGGTTCGCACAGGAACTTGGCGGCGGTGGCGCAAAATGCGGCGTTGTCCTCGCGCAGCGCGGCGGCGATCACGGGCGCGGCTTTCGCTTTGTCGGTCCGCAGGATGCCGCGAACCGCGCCGAGCTTGATGATGCGGTCGGAACTTTCCCTGTAGATCGCGTGGTAGACAGCGGAGGCGTCGGCGAGTTTTCCTTGCGCGGCCAGGCCCTCCGCGCACAACAGCATCGCGTGGTTGCGGTAACGCCGCAGACTGCCGGCTACTTTTGCTCCTTGCAACGCCTTCAACGCCTCTGCGCCGCCGATGTGGCCGAGCGCATAGAGCGCTGCTTCGGCCACAGTCAGGTCTTTGTCACTGGCCAGCGGCGCGATCAGTGGAACGGCCTGTCGGTCGCCGCGCGCGCCGATGGTCTGGATGATGCCAGCCTTGAGGCCGCTCTGGACCCTGCCCAGCGCGTCACGCAGCGCGGCGTCCACTTGCGCGCCGGGAATGCTGCGGAGAGCGAACTGCGCGACAGGTCCCACTTCTTTGTCGGGCAATAACGCGGCGAGCGCGGTGACGGATTGCTCGGAGCCGGCCTGGCGCAGTTGCCGGCAGACCCACTGCTTGGCATCGGTTGTCGCATCGGGCGATTGGAGGATCTTCAGCAGCTTCGCCTCAATGCCGCGGAGTTGGCCGGGCTTGGCGGCGCGAATCTCGGCCTCGATGGCGACGACGGCGGCGC
The DNA here is from genome assembly GCA_026417675.1 of Verrucomicrobiia bacterium. Classification (GTDB taxonomy): domain Bacteria; phylum Verrucomicrobiota; class Verrucomicrobiia; order CAIQCK01; family CAIQCK01; genus JAOACV01. Next base: position 1,549 of record JAOACV010000188.1, on the reverse strand, counting down.
GGGGCTGGTTGAACTTGTAGCGGACAACCTCCGCATAGGGGTCGCCGGTTTCCTGGGCGAACGCCCCCGCGCCGATAGTAAGCGTCGGCAGAACAACGCAAATCGCATGGCGAAAGCAACGAGTCGTTTGCATGTCGCTTTCCTCCGCCCTCACAGGTGCCACGGACTGCGCAACGCCCGCGTCAGCAGTTGCGACGCGCCGGGATCATCGAGAATGACCTCGCGGACGGGGTCCCACTTGATCTTCCGACCGGTGTAAATGGCGATCATGCTGAGCTGCGTGATCGTGTCGGACATGACCGCGACCTCGACCGGCGCGACGGTCTGGCGGCGCGTGCGGACGCATTCGATGAAGTTCGCCATGTGCTGACGACTCTCGTAGAGACGGGTCTCGCCGGGGCCGAAACGTTCCTGCTTCAACGACTCCGGCTGCGTGATCAGTCTGCCGCGGCTGATGCGGACCTCGCCCTTCTCGCCGGTGATGATCGCGCAATCGCCGCCGGGGGTGAAATGGAAGCTCGCGCCGCCGGCAAACTTGCCGCGGATGTCCCAATCGTAAGGCGCGTCGAACAGGCCCGTGCCGAACTTGCCCGTGCCCTCGAACTCGACCGGCACCGACGACATCGGATCGTCGCCGAGCGCCCAGACCATGTCGGTGAGCGGGTGCGCGCCCCAGCCGCCGATGAATCCGTGCGCGTTGTCGAGCACCCAGTAGGCGCCCCAACTGGTGCAGCGGTCCTTGGTGTAGGGGCGCCACTGGGCGGGACCGAGCCAGAGGTCGTAGTCGAAACCTTCCGGCACCGGGATCGGCTCCAGCGAGCCGCCCTCGTAGCCGTAACTCGGCGCGGTGACCTCGACCGACTGGATTTTGCCGAGCCGCCCGTTGCGCACCAACTCGCAGCCAAATCGCACGTGGGCGATGGATCGCTGCTGGGTGCCGTATTGAAAAATGCGCCCGTAGCGTTGCACCTCGCGGCGGATGGCGATGTCCTCTTCCATGCTCAGGCCGAGCGGTTTTTCGACATACACGTCCTTGCCGGAGCGCACCGCCATCAACGCCGCCGGCACGTGCCAATGGTCCGGCGTGCCGATGGTGACGGCGTCAATGTCATCGCGCGCCAGCAGTTCGCGCAGGTCGCGATAGGGCGTGCAGACCTTGCCGTTGTAGCGTTTGTCCAATTCCGCCGCGCGCCGTTCCCGACGGTCCTGGAAAACATCGCACACAGCGACGATCTTCACATTCGCCTGGTTGGCGGCGTCGTTGAGCAAGCCCGTCCCGCGCCCGCCGACGCCGATGCATCCGACGGTGGTCTGATTGCTCGGCGCCGATGCGCCCAAGACCGACGAGGGGACGAGGTTTGGGAACGCCAGCGTCGCGCCCGCGCCGGCGGCTCGTTTGAGGAAATCACGCCGCGTCCAACGATCCTTCCAGTCTTGTTTCATACGGTCTCTCCAAACGTTGGTTGTAGTGGCGCGATCCATCACGTCGTGGCGAACCTGCGAACCGCGATAGAATCCGCCACTCCAACACTGTCTCTTATACACATCT
>JAOACV010000187.1 GCA_026417675.1 Verrucomicrobiia bacterium | reverse complement strand
GATGTGTATAAGAGACAGGGAAGGCGCCGGCGGCGGCCTGTTCCTCGTCCTCGCCCGCGAGCTTCCAGCGGATGCCGTATTGTTCCAGATCGGCGGCCTGCAGCCTTGCCGTGACCGCCGCGCGCACGCCGTCGGCGCTCTCGCGCTGATTGACGGCGCACAGAGTTGCGCGCACCTGCCGTTCGACGCGCAGCGCGTCGGGTGCGACTTTCTCGCCTTCAGTGGCCACAAGATGTGCGGCCCGACCGGCATCGGCGTCCTCTACGGCCGCCGTAGCGTGCTCGAAGCCATGCCGCCCTTCCTCGGCGGTGGCGAGATGATCTCCCACGTGGACTGGCGCGAGTCGAAGTGGAACCACATCCCTTGGAAATTTGAGGCCGGCACGCCCGCCATCGCTCAAGCCATCGGCCTGGGCACTGCCGCCGAGTATCTCGAGTCCGTCGGCCTCGCCGCCATCCACGAGCACGAAAAGAAACTGACCCGCTACGCCTGGCAGCGGCTGCACGAATTGCCCGCCTTCCGCGCCTACGGCCCGCCGCCTGAGGAACGCGGTGGCATCATCGCCTTCACCCTTGGCGACCTGCATCCGCACGACATCGCTCAGTTCCTCGACCAAGAAGGCATTGCCGTTCGCGCCGGCCACCACTGCGCCATGCCGTTGCATCGCAAACTCGGTTTGGCCGCCACTGCCCGCGCCAGTTTCTACCTCTACAACACCCAGGCGGAAGTGGACGCGCTGGTCGCCGCGCTCCTCAAGGCCCTGAAGTTCTTCGGCGTTGAAACCAAGACCACCGTCACCATTTGAGGAGTAAGAATTCATAGACAGATGGTTCAAAGTCGTTGCCGTTATACCGTGAAGGATCTGCCACCATGTCCCGCTGGATCACCGTAGCCAACGTCAACGAACTGCCGCCCGGCCGGCGCAAGATCGTCGAGGTCGAGGGCAAGAAGATCGGCCTCATTCGCACAGCCGACGGCGCATTCCACGCCATCGAGGACCGCTGCACCCACGACGATGGGCCGCTCGCCGAGGGCGAACTCGACGGCGACGCGATTGTCTGCCCACGGCACGGCGCGCGGTTCAACCTCGCCACTGGCAAGGCGCTCACCCTGCCCGCATTCGGTTTCACGGGCCGCTGGCCAGTCCGCGTTGAAGATGATAAAGTGCAGCTCGAATTCGAATGAGCGGACCGCTTGAAGAACTCTATCAGGCGATCATCCTCGACCACTACCGCAAGCCGAGGAATCGCGGCACCTTGCCCGACCCCACCGTCCGCATGGACGGCAACAACCCCCTATGCGGCGACCAGATTCACCTCGAACTCCAGATCGGACCGGACGGAAAAATCACCGACATCAAGTCCAGCGGCCACGGCTGCTCCATCAGCCAGGCCAGCACCTCCATCATGACCGAGCTGCTCAAGGGCCGCTCATTGGAGGACGCCCAGCGCCTCTTCGACATCATGCGCTCCATGATGCAGGGCGGCGTCGTGGATGAGGAGGAAGTCGGCGAACTCATCGCCCTCAAAGGCGTCTCCAAGTTCCCCGTCCGCATCAAGTGCGCCATGCTTTGCTGGATGACCTTCGCGCAAGCCCTCGCCGAATACAAAGCCGGCCGCAACGGCTCCGGCACCGTCGTCTCCACCGAAGACGACAAGTAAAGCCGGTGATCACGTCCCGCCTACCCGCTCTACCGTCCAACCTGCGGCATTACGTCGGATCATGATCTCAGCGGCACCGCGCGTTGCATGAACTGTTTCGCTGTTGAGCCGGTCGTTGGTCTCGAACTTCCGCACGGCCTCCTCCTCGCTCGCGCCGCCTTGCTGGTGTCGCGCGATCACGCTGGCGCGGGCCAGGGCGGGGTCGCAATCGAGGTAGATTTTCAGATCGAGCGCGTTGCGCACCTCGGGCCAGAGAAAAAGGTAGTTGCCTTCGACGATGACGAACGACGTGGCCAGCGGCACCGTCAGGGCGTCGGCGACTGGTTCATGCAGCTCGCGTGAATAGAGAGGCAGCGACACCGGTTTCTGCGTCGCCCGTAGCTCGGCGACGGCCAGCTCGAAGGCCAGCCGGTCAAACGTCTCCGGCGCGCCCTTGCGCGCGCGCAGACCGAGCGCGTCTAGGCGCGCGTTGGGGAAATGGAATCCGTCCATCGGCACCACGACCGCTTCGCGGCCCAGCACGGCCTTCAGCGCCTGAGCCAGCGTGCTCTTGCCAGCGCCCGGCGGTCCCGCGATGCCGATCATCAACCGCCCGCCCTTGTGACGACCGCGCGCGCGTATCTCGTCGGTCAGATGACCTACCTGGACCCGCCGCCACAGTTCCGGCAGAATCTCGCCCGCGCGTCCCTCCAGCCGTTCATGGGCTAGACGTGACACCGCGGTGCGTTCACGGTTGATTTCCACGATCGTCGCGCCCGCCTGCCGCGCCTGCGCCGCGAGGTCAACAGGCAAGGCCACGCCGCCCGACGTGCCGATGATCAGCACTACCTGCGCTTCCTCGAGCGCTGTGAAAACCTGCTGTAGCATCGCCGGCTCGTAGCTCTCGCCAAACCACAAAACTGCGGGACGCAGCGTGCCGCCACAGGCAGCGTGTGTTGGAAGCGGCTGTAGGCCCGGTGACCTCGCGGGGTTTTCTTCCTCCAAGCAACGGGCGACGCGTGAAGACACGCGGCCTACAACCGCTTTGCCGTCTTCGAAAGATGTCATGGGTAGTTCCACCGTATCACCGCACTTCAAACATCGTGCTCGCCACAGGCTGCCGTGGACTTCGACCATCCGCCGGCTGCCCGCGCGCGAGTGGAGACCGTCCACATTCTGCGTTACTAATAGAAAGTGGTGATAAAACCGCTCCATTGCCGCGACGACGTGGTGAGCGGGATTGGGCTGCGCCTTGCCGCAGAGGTTGCGCCGCCAATCATACCACTCCCACACCAACCGCGGATTGCGCGCGAACGCCGCCGGGGTCGCCAAATCCTCCGCCTTAAAATTCCGCCACAGCCCTTCCGCGCCGCGAAACGTCGGGATGCCGCTCTCGGCGGAAATCCCCGCGCCAGTGACGACCACGACGCGATTGGCGCGCCGGAGGGCCGTCACAACCGTTCCCGATATGATCACTGGGATCATGACTGTCTATTGGCTGATGAAACTACGGCATGCGCGACGCGGCGCCACGTTTCGTCAAGAACTTCTCTGGGAAACAACGGCTTCGGAAGCGGTCATACAAAACACATGGGAACTCTTCGCCCGTGGACGCCGACGCAAGAAGCACTTGCTTGAGTCATGCGTCGCGGCCCGCGCCTGCGCGAGGCGCGTCAGCATCCGCATCCGTATCGCCGCGCGAGCTTCAGCGTTTCGTTGAACGGCCGGATGCCGGTGGAGGCGCCGATGGCTTGGACACAGCAGGCGCCGACAGCGTTGGCAAAGATGCCTGCGTCGCTCAGGGCAAAACCGCGCAGACGCGCGGTGATGAAGCCGGCAAGCCACGAGTCGCCGGCGCCGGTGGCGTCCACGACTTTCTTTACGCGCACGGGCGGCACATGAATCGTCTTCGCCGGCTCGGTGCCGTCGCTGAGGAGGCAACCGTCCGCGCCGAGCTTGACGCCAACGATGCCCGCGGCGCCGGCGGCGCGGAACCTGGCGATGATTTTTTCCGGCGCTTCTTCGCCGCTGACGGAGCGGGCCTCGTCGAGGCTGGGCACGAAGATGTCGAGCCACGGCAGCGCCTTGGCGAGGTTGCCGAAGCCTTTCGCGCCAGCAACGCAGTCGAGGACCGTGAGCGTCTTGGGCGCGGCGCGCCGAATGGCGCGCAACGCGCGGCCGAAGTGCGATTCGAGCCGCGGCATGAGTCCAAAGTAGCCGAGGGCGACGGCACGGGCGCGGCGGATGTAGCCGAGCCGGGCGATGATGTCCGCGGCGGTGAGTTGGTTGCCGCAGCCGCCGGTATGGAAGAAGCTGCGCTCGCCGCTGGGGTCCACGCAGACGACGGTGGCGCTGGTCTGGCCACGCTCGTCCACGATGACGCCGCCGAGGTCGAGGCCGGCGTTGGTCAGGCGCTCCAAGACGCAAGTGCGCCAACTGTCGTTACCGATGCGTCCGAGGGCGCCGACGCGCAGGCCGAGTTTGGCGGCGGCGATGCCGACGTTGCAGACGTTGCCGCCGGTGTGAAGTTCGATGGCGTCGCTAAGATAGAGTTTGCCGTGGCCGATGGGCCGGTCGAGGAAGACGGGGCGTCCGATGACATCGGCGACCATGTGGCCGGCGACGATGAGGTCGAGAGAAGTTTTCATGGTTCTAGCGTATCGGTTGAGCAATGGATTGGACGCCGCCGAGAATGCGTGAAACGCCTCTCCGTGACAAGGGGGAAGCGCCCAGACGGGACGGCCGAAGTTCGCGTCCGTTGTTGACCTGGACTTTGCCGAAGCAGCGAAACAGGTGGCAAACGACTCGTTTGGTTCTGTGCGGCGAACAGACCGGACTCGACCAACGGACGGACTTCTGCCAATATCCCGGCGTGCATTGGGTTTTCCGAACGTTGTTGGCCGTGTGGATCGCGTCAGGCGCGACGGGGTGGGTGTCTGCCCAAGAGACGCGCACGGCCAACGACATCTGGCAGACGGCCAACGGCGCGTTCCGCGACGGCATCTACGACGTGGCGGAACGCGAGCTGCGGCTGTTGCTGAAGGACTATCCGGATTTCCCCGCGCCCGACGAGGCGTCGCTGCGGCTGGGCCAGACGCTGGTGCGTTCCGGCCAGGCGGCGGCGGCGCTGGACTGGCTGAAGGCGGCGGCGGCAAAGTATCCCCAGAGCGAATTCGCCGACGGATTCCTGTTCTGGCAGGCAGAGGCGCTGGCGCTGATGGGCCGATGGGCGGAGGCAGACGCGCGTTATCGCGAGGTGATCGCGAAGTTCCCCAACAGTGGCTACCGCGCGTATGCCGAATACGGCCTCGGCTATGTGCTCTTCGGCCAGAGGAAATTCGACGAGGCCGACGCGGCGTTCGTCGCGGTGGAGGCCAAACGGCCGCCGCCCCCGCGGGAGGTCTTGGCGGACACGCAACTGATGCGCGCGCGGATTGCGCTGGAACGCAAGAACCACGCCGCGGCGGATCTGCAGTTCGAATCGTTGCAGCAGCATTATCCCAACACACGGGCCAGCGTGCAGGCGCTCTACTGGCTCGGTTGTTCGCGGCGCGATCAGGGCCGGCTGGACGACGCGGCGGCGGCGCTCAGTCAATCGCTCGCCACGGGCCGCGCGGCGACGGCTCCGGCGTGGCTGGTGTCGCAAACGTGGCTGGCGCTGGGCGAGGTGCGCGCGCAACAGAAACGCTGGGCCGAGGCGGCGACGGCGTTTCGGGAGGCGTTCACGCGCAGCCCGACTGCCTCGGTGAAGCGTTCGGCGGCATTGCAAATGAGCGAACTGGGCAAGGCCGCGGCCAGGAACCCGGAAACCGTCAAGTGGCTGGCGTCGTTTGTGGAGGCCCACGCGCGCGACCCGCAGATCGCGCCAGTCCTGTTGCGGTTGGGCCAGTTGCAGGCCGACAACCAGCAGCATACGGAAGCTCTGGCGACCTACCAACGGCTGCTGGCCCAGTTTGCCAACACGCCCGAAGCGATCCCGGCGCTCGCCGGCTCCGCGTGGTCGTTGCTGGCGTTGGGCCGCACGGCGGAGGCCACCGACGCGTTTTCGCAAGTGGCGCGCACCGCGGAGAGTCCCGCGCTGACGGCACAGGCCCGCTTCAAGCTGGGCGACATCGCGTTGGCGGCCAATGATTTCGCCAAGGCAATTGAGAACTACGAGAAGGCGCTAGAGGCGGACCCGAAAGGCCCGTTGGCGGCCGATGTGTTGTGGCAACTGGCGCTGGCGTATGCGCGCGTCGGCAAGGCCGACCGCAGCGGCGCGACGCTGGAGCGGTTCCTAGCGGAGTCGCCCCGCCACGCGCACGCCGACGAGGCGCGGCTGCAACTCGGCCAGGCCTACGCCGCGCAGGGC
>JAOACV010000186.1 GCA_026417675.1 Verrucomicrobiia bacterium | reverse complement strand
GCCGCGACCCGCCCGCAGTCGTTCTGTCCTGCTCGACCCTCTTGCGAGGCAGATCGAGCGTCTCGCATCGCGGTCTGTTGAAAACGCGAGCCGCCACGCAACACGGCGCGCGCAAAGTTCGACACCCGCAACTGGCCGGCAGTCGCGCGTTGCTCCCACCGCGTATCAATCTTTGATTGCGCCCCGCCTCCAAAACCGCGTAAATCACCGCGCATCCAAATCAGGAAATCACGATGAACGCACGAACCGCATGGCGAAACTTGACGATGACGCTGGCGATGACAGGCGCGCTGCTCGCGGCGCGGCCCGCGCCGGCCGCGATCTACGAGCCGAAATGGGAGTCGCTCGACAAGCGGCCGACGCCCGAATGGTTCACGGACGCCAAGTTCGGCATCTTCATCCACTGGGGCGTCTATTCTGTGCCGGCTTGGGGCGCGCCGAAGCAATATGCCGAGTGGTATTGGCAGCGCATGGCCGACAAGAAGCCCAACAACGTCTGGTGGCAATTCCATATGAAAAACTACGGCGCGAATTTCGATTACAAAGACTTCGCGCCGATGTTCCGCTGCGAGCTGTTCAACCCCGACCAGTGGGCCGACCTTTTCGTTCGCTCCGGCGCAAAATACATCGTGCCCACTTCCAAGCACCACGAAGGCTTTTGCATCTGGCCGAGCGTCCACGCCAGCAGGACTTGGGGCCGGCCGTGGAACAGCGTCGAGATCGGCCCGAAGCGCGCCCTGCTCGGCGACCTCGGCGCCGCCTGCCGCAAGCGCGGTTTGAAATATGGTTTCTACTACTCGCTCTACGAGTGGTTTAACCCGCTCTGGACCAACAAGGCCGACCGGCCCCGCTACGTCGCCGAGCACATGTTCCCGCAGTTCAAGGACGTGGTCACCCGCTACAAGCCCGCCATCATCTTCAGCGACGGCGAATGGGACATGACGTCGGCCGAGTGGCGAAGCGAGGAACTGCTCGCGTGGCTGTTCAACGAATCTCCCTGCAAAGACGAGGTCGTCGTCAACGACCGTTGGGGCAAGGACTGCCGCCACAAACACGGCGGCTACTACACCACCGAATACGGCGCCGGTCTCAAGGACGCCTCGCACCCGTGGGAGGAAAGCCGCGGCATGGGTTATTCCTACGGCTACAACCGTGCCGAGACCATTGACGACTACAAGCCCGCCCGCGAGTTTATCCTGACCCTGGCCGACCTCGTCAGCCGCGGCGGCAACTTCCTGCTCGACATCGGCCCGACCGCCGACGGTCGCATCCCGGTCATCATGCAGCAACGCTTGCTGGAGATCGGCGACTGGCTGCGCGTCAACGGCGAGGCCATCTACGGAACCCGCCACGCCGGTCGCGACTGCCAGTGGAGCGACGGCCAGCGGCCCGGCCAGCAATACGGCGAGTTCATGGTCAAATACAACCTCATGGAACAGATCGGCTTCGCCCCCAGGAACGGCACCGCCGTCAAGCAGGCCTTCTTCACCAAGAAACCAGACGCCCTCTACGCCATCCTGCCCGGCTGGCCCGGCAAACAATTTGTCCTCCGCGACATTCAAACCCCCGACAAGTGCGACGTCACGATGCTCGGCGTTGAGGCCAAACTCGCCACCCGCCGCGAGGGCAAGAACCTCCTCATCAAGTTACCCGACCTCAACCCCGACCAACTCCCCTGCCGCCACGCCTACGTCCTGAAAATCACCGGCGCCCAACTGCTGCCGGAGTCGGCCAAGAAGAAATAGAGACAGGCATGGTGGTCGTAATCCCGGTCTAATTCGCCATCGCTTGACCGCTGCCTCGATCCCCGAACGGGGGCGACAAATGCAACTTGCTCTCGACAAATCTCCGGGATGAGGGCATGAAGTAGCCATGTGTCGAGCTTGTCTTATGCCTTGGACCGTCGCGATCGGCGTCGTGCTGGCCCTGGGCGCAACGGGATCGGACGCTGACGGCAAACCCGGGGTGCCGCCGTCGTCGGCCCCGGCCATGGGCGGGATGCTGTATCAAGCCGCTGCCTTCACTGTCACGATCTTCCCCATCCCGGCCGCATGGATGAGGCGAGATGAAATCGTCGGACGTTGCCGATGAGATCCCCATGAGGATTACATCGGACGCGAACGGCAGGCGCGCCAGGTCCCTCTCTCGGAGCGGAATATGAAACGAATGACACGCAGGGATTTCCTGAGAACTTCGGCGACAGCAGGGGTGGCGCTTGGGATGCCAAGGCTTGTGTTTGCCGGCGAGAAACCTAACTCCGAAATCCGCATTGCCGTCGTCGGCTTGGGCGGCATCAACATCTACGGCAGCGTCGGCGGTCGGGGACGACAACTCATCAAGAGTTTCCTCGAAGTGCCGGGAGTCCGGATCGCGGCGTTATGCGACGTGGACAGGGCCATTCTCGAAGACGGCGCGCAGCGGTTCAAAGACCGCGGCGGGAACGTTACCACGCGCGTTGATTTCCGCCGCGTGCTCGACGACGGGAGCATTGACGCCGTGGTGTTCGCCACGCCAAATCATTGGCACGCTCTCGGCACGATCTGGGCCTGTCAGGCGGGCAAGGATGTCTATGTCGAAAAACCTTTCTCTTACAATATCTGGGAGGGCCGGCAGATGGTTGCCGCGGCGCGGAAATACAAACGCATCGTTCAAGTCGGCATGCAGCGACGCTCCAGCACAGTGTTGCCGATGGCGTTCGAATACCTGCGCGGCGGTCAGCTCGGTTCCATCCGTTTTGCGCACGCGCTGGTGTATCGCGCGCGCAACAGCATCGGCAAGGTCAACACGCCGACCCCGGTGCCGGACACAGTGGACCACGATCTGTGGTGCGGGCCGGCGCCGAAGACGCCGCTAATGCGCAAGCAACTGCATTACGAGTGGCATTGGGTCTGGCCGACCGGCAACGGCGAGATGGGCAACAACGGCGTTCACATGATCGACATTTGCCGCTGGGCGTTGGGGTTGAACCAGCCGCCGCCGCGCGCGATGAGCATCGGGGCACGGTTTGCATTCGACGACGCCGGCGAGACGCCGAACACGCAGGTCGCCATCTTTGACTACCAGCCGGTGCCGATCATCTGCGAGATTCGCAACGTCTCCAAGAACACGAATCCAAAAGCCCCAAGCACGCTCGGCAAGTTCCGCAACAGCGACCGAGGCATCGTCATCGTTTGCGAAGGCGGCCACTTTGCCGGCGATTACACCCACGGCGCGGTTTTCGACAAGAAGGGCCGGAGGATCAAGGACTTCCAAGACGGCCGAAAGGCCGCTGAGATCGAAGTCTCCCACGCCGCCAATTTCATCGCCGCCGTTCGCAACCGGAAAACCGACACGCTGGCTGCCGAGGCCGCGGTGGGGCACGCCTCCGCCGCCTGCTGCCACATGGCGAACATCTCCCATCGGCTCGGCAAACAATCTTCGCCCGACGAGATTCGAGAGAGGATTAGTTCCAACAGCGAACTGCTCGACGCCTTCGAGCGTTGCCGCGAGAATCTGCGCGAGAACGGCGTGGACCTCGGCGCGACGCCAGCGGTGCTTGGCCCGTGGGTAACGTTCGACCCCAAGCAAGAGCAGTTTGTCGGCGAGTTCGCAGACCAAGCCAACCATTTTGCTCGCCGCAAAGACCGCGCGCCGTTCCTTGTGCCGGAGATTACGTAGAACGAAGCCTGGAAAGAAGGAAAGAGAATGAAATCACGGACCTTGCCGGTTGCAGTCCTACTGTTGATAGCTGCCACAACACTTGCCGACCGCGCGGCGGACGACGCGGCGTGGGAAAAGATTTGCATTAAGCAGGAACGGCCGCTGTTGATGGAAACGGCACTCGTGAGCAACGGCTCGGCTGCCGCTGCGATTGTGCCGGCGGAGGGCGAACCGTGGAGCGGCGCGGCGGCGAAACTGCAAGCGGCCATTGCGGCGAAAACCGGCGTCACGCTGCCCATCGTCACGCCGACGAAGATCACCGACGCAGACTGGGCGGGCCGCCATCTCATCGTCATCGGCAATCTGCTGAACAATGTCGTCTTCGCGCGGCTCTATCACAACTACTTCGCCTGCGCCGACGCGGCCTACACCGGCCACGGCGGCTATGAACTGCGCTCGGTTCACGACCCGTGGGGCGCCGGCCACAACGTCATCGCGCTCGGCGCGCAGGATGCGGCGGGAGTCGAGGCGGGCCTGGCGCGGCTTGTCGCGCTCGTCAACGAGTGCGCGAAGGACGGCGAACTGAAGCTTGACCGGCTGATGGAACTGAAGTTCACGAAGAAAGGCCGGCGCGCGCCGCTCGAAGAAAGGCTCACCGCGAAAGGGATTGCCGACCGCAAGGAGGCCATCGCGAACATTTACGCCCGGCCCGGCACCGAGCGCGGCGCGGCGCACCAGACGATCAAGTTTGCCATGCTCTACCACCGCACCGGCGATCCCGGTTGGCTGGAGTTGTATCGCGACGCGATGCGCCGGCATATCAACTACTACGCGACCAACGAATACATCCTCCAGGAAGGCCCGCGCCGCTACGACCGCGACTTCCGCGACAGTTGGGCCTACGGCATGGTGATCGCGTGGGACCTCGTCGAGGAAGCGCCGGGCTGGAGCGACGAAGAGCGGCTCCAGTTTACCAACCACGTCCTGCGCATGGTCTGGGAGTCGAACCTTTACCAGGGATGGGACCGGCCGGGGTCCGTGGAGCATTGGCGCAAGTTCGACAGCATCACGCACAATCACCACACGTGGCCGGGTCTGGCGAACCTCTTCGGCGGTTGGTATTTCTCGCGCCACTACAAGCTGCCGGTCGCGAAGGACTGGCTCGACATCGCGTTCGGCATGTTCCGATCCTGCTCGCGCAGTTGGAAACCGTGGGAGGACAGCGCCGGCTACCAGTGGATTCCGCAACGGCACGTGTTGACCTACGCGCTCGCGTCCGGCGACCGCACGTTCATCGAACAAGGCCACGCCGCACAGACCGGCAAGGCGCTGCTTCAGGCGCTCGACAGCTTCGGCCGCCAGCCCGCGTCGGGCGATTGAGGCGGTTGCTCCTCCGTGTCGGGAATGCCGGAGTTGTTATGCGGCCTGGAATACGCCACCGGCGACGGGCGTTATCGCTGGGCCATCGAATGGCTCGGCGTGGACGCGCGCGACGAGATGGAGGCGCCGTTCTGGACCAACGTTGCCCCAAAGCGGCCCGATGATCTGGTGGGCATCACGGTCACGCGCCTGCCGAAGATGCACTACGACCTCTTCGGTCGTTCCGGCCGGCCCGACATCTGGCAGAAGCCAAACCTGCCGTTCGAGGAAACCTTCGACAAACTCACGCTGCGCAGCGGCTGGGCCGAGGACGACGATTACCTGATGCTCGACGGCACCGCCGCCGGATCGCACGGCCACCTCGACGGCAACTGCATCATCGCGTTCACCGCCGCGGGCGCGCAATGGCTCGTGGACGCCGAATACATCCGCCGCATCCCAAAGTATCATNGCGGCGTCACGGTGCTGCGCGACGGCCTCAGCGCGATCATGCCGCCGAGCGCGCGGCTCGACCAAGCCCTCTGGACCAACAACTCGGCGCGCGTCCGCACCACCATGCCGCACTACAACGGTGTCACGTGGACGCGCAACATCGAGTTCATCCCGAAGCAGCACGTCACCGTGATTGACGAACTCACTGCGGAGCAACCCGGCAACTACAGCCTGCGCTGCTGCTGGCGCGTGGCCGGCGAGGCGGCGCTCGACGGCGACACGCTGCGCGTGCGACAGCGCGAAAAAGGTTTCACGCTGCGCAACCTCACCGGTCAGCGGCAGGAACTCGTCTATATCAAGGACTTCGCCGGCCTGCCGATCCACCAGCTTTACCAGCGGCAGAGCGCCCGGCTAAGCGCCGGCGAGACGGTTCGCTTCGTGAACGTCTTCGCCGCGTCGAAGAACGACCCGCCGAATCTCGACGCTCACCACGTTACGTCCGCGACACAACCCCGGCCCGCGCCCGCGCCGCCCCGCGTGAAGCCGTTGCGGACGCTCTG
>JAOACV010000185.1 GCA_026417675.1 Verrucomicrobiia bacterium | reverse complement strand
CGCGCCGATCCTTGCCGATCTGCTGGGCGCAGGTCAGGTGGCAGGCGACGGCGAGGGCGAGGCGGCGCTGGCGGATACGGACGGCACGCGGGTGGCGGCGGATGACAGCCGCAACGCGCTGGTCGTGCGCACCATGTCCAAGAGCTTCTCGCTGGCCGGCCTGCGCATCGGATTCGCGTTCGGCCATCGCGCGCTCATCGCCGGTCTGATGAAGGTCAAGGACAGCTACAATGTGAACCGTCTCAGCCAGGCCGCCGCGCTGGCGGTGCTGAACGATCCCGACTACTTCCGGGCCTGCATCGCCTGCGTGAAGGCCACGCGCGACCGCCTGCGCGCGGCGCTAATCGCGCTCGGCTTCAGCGTGTTTCCCAGCGCCGCCAATTTCCTCCTGGCGCGTCCGCCCAGGCCGCTGACGGCGAAAAAACTTTATGAAACGCTGCGGGCGCGCCAGATTCTCGTGCGTTGGTGGAACGACCCGCGCGTGCGCAACCACGTTCGCATTTCCATCGGCACCGACGACGAGACCGACAAACTCCTCGCGGCCATCCGCGAGATTCTGGCGCAGAACAAGGAGGGGCGGTTTTGAACCGCCCGACCGCAGCGGCGCTTGCAAGAGGTCGCTTCTTGATGGGAGAGATGAAATGAAACGCATCGCGAAAGTCCGACGCCACACCACCGAGACGAAGATTGACCTCGCGCTCAACCTCGACGGCCGCGGCAAGGCCGACGTGGAGACCGGCATTCCATTTTTTGACCACATGCTTTCGCTGCTGGCCAAGCACTCGCTCTGCGACCTGAAACTGCGTTGCAAGGGCGACATCGAGATTGATTTTCACCACACCGTCGAGGACTGCGGCATTGCGCTGGGCCAGGCGTTTGCGCAGGCCCTCGGCGACAAGCGCGGCATCAAGCGCTACGGCTGGTCGCGCGTGCCAATGGACGAGGCGCGCGTCGAGGCCACGCTCGATTTCGGCGGCCGGCCCGTGCTGGTCTATGAAGGCGAGCGGCTGCTGAAGGTCGGCGGCGCCGTCATCGGCCGCACCGCCAGCCGGCGGTTCACGCCGCAGCTTGTCGAGGAATTTCTGCGCGCCTTCGCCAACAGCGCCGGAATGAACCTGCACATCGTCATCCAAGCCGGCCGCGACCCGCACCACATGATCGAAGGCGTCTTCAAGTCCCTCGCCAAAGCCCTCGACATCGCCTGCCAGCGCGACCCGCGCGTCCAAGGCGTGCCGAGCACCAAGGGCACCTTGGGCCGATAAACAGCCGCCTTACCCCCACAAGCCTGGATGGATCGCGTTCTCCGCCGCCGGCGGCAAGGCTCGCGCGCAGCCTTTCGGGTTTTACCCTTTACGCTTCACGGCCTCACCGCCCACACCTTGAAATGCGTGTAGCTGCACTCGCCGGTGTGGACCATCTGGCGCAGGGCAACGTGGCCCTCCTTCAGCACGGGGCCGAACGTCTTGCCGTCGTCCTCCCATCGCGCCTCGATCTTGCCGTTGGCTTCGACCTCAATCCGGTTGCCGAGCTTGAGGATGCGAATGCGGTGCGGGCCGGGACCTTGGCCAGCGATGAAATCGCGGCCCATCGCCACGAGGTGAAACCCGTGGTTCTTGCGGATGTGCGACGTGCCACGCGCCTCGCCGCTTGCGCCCATCGCCCAATAGGACACGTGGTAGCAGTTGATGGCGCCGCTGTGGTAGGTCTTGAACTCGCCATCCCGCATCGGCTGGTTCAGATCGAAGACGCTCCCGCCATCCCGGCCCTTGGCCGCGAAGAAGACGATGTTCAGGCCCCTGTTCGAGTCCGCCGGCGACACGCCGAACTCGATGAGCAGGTCGGCGGGAAACTCGCGCGTGTTCCAGAACACAAGGTGGCCGGCATCGTTCTTCAGAAACAGCCGGCCATTCTCGACGCGCGCGCTGGCCTTGCCCTCGAGCACCCAGTCCGCGCCCTCCGGTTTGCGCGCGCGCCTGCCGTCCGTAAACAGGTCGGCCTCCTTGACGAACTTCAGCGGCTTGGAGAAGTCGCTTTCGTAGAGCAGCTCCGGCTTCAACTTCGCCAAGTCCAGCCCGCGCGTGGCGTCGGAGGTGTCGGGCATTTCAATGGTCTTGCCGCGGCCAGCCTGGATGCGCAGCGTCTTGCCCGCTTCCGCGGCGCCCGCGACAGCCATGGCGATGAACAACCACAAAAAGGTTCGCGCGGCGTTCATGGCATCAGCCTCCTGTCGGCGGCCGCGATGCGGCCGCACAAGCGGAGGCCAGCGCGGGGGTGACCAGCGCCGCCGCGCCGCGAATCTCGCCGTGCTTGAGCGCCATCAACGCCTCGTTGGCTTGCGCCAGCGGGAACGTCTGGACATGCGTCCGCACCGGGATGCGCGCCGCCTCGGCCAAGAACGCGCGGCCGTCGGCGCGGGTGTTGTTGGCCACACTGCGGATCACCCGTTCGTCGTAGAGGAGCGCGTAGTCCATCGCCGGCAGCCGCGTCATGTGAATGCCCGCCAGCACCAGCGTCCCGCCCTTGGCCAGAGCCCGCAGCGCCACCGGCACCAGCTCGCCCGCCGGGGCGAACATGATGGCCGCGTCGAGCTTCACCGGCGCCTCGTCGGTCGCGCCGCCGACCCACTTCGCGCCCAGTTCCGCCGCGAGGGCCTGGTGGTGTTTGCCGCGAGAAAACGCATACACCTCCGCGCCGCGCGCCACCGCCAGTTGAATGACCACGTGCGCCGACGCGCCGAAGCCGTAGAAACCCACGCGCGCGCCTCTCCACGCGGAGGCCGAGCCGATGCCGGTGTGCTCCAGCGCGCGGTAGCCGATGAGGCCGGCGCACAACAGCGGCGCGACCTGCAAGTCGTTGAAGCCTTCCGGCAAATGATACGCGAACACCGCGGGCGCGACGGCGTATTCGGCGTAACCGCCCTGAGCGGTCCAGCCGGTGAACTCGGCCCGGTCGCAAAGGTTTTCCCGGCCCGACTCGCAGAACCCGCACGCGCCGCAGGCGCGATGGAGCCACGCCACGCCGACCCGATCTCCGACCTTGAATCCTTCCGCCTGCGCGCCCAAGGCGGCCACTTCCCCGACGACTTGATGGCCGGGAATCACCGGCGAGCGCCGCGCGGGCAGGTCGCCCTCGGCCACGTGCAGATCGGTGCGGCAGACGGCGCACGCGCGCACGCGAACCAACAGTTCGTCCGCGCGCGGTGTCGGCGGCGCCATCTCGGCCAGTTGCAGCGGCCGCGACTCTATCGGCGCGGGTTGGAGCAAGAGACACGCTTTCATCATCTGCAAGTCCGGGAGGCCAGCAAGCGTTTGATCATCGCGCTGGTTCCCGTTAGGCTTCCGGGGTCATGTTTTCGATAGTCAACCATCATTGGGTCGCCATCGCAATCTTTGCGGTGACCTACGTGCTGATCAGCTCGCGGCGGTTGAAAGTGCTGCGGCTGAACCGGCCCGCCTCGGCGCTGCTCGGCGCGGTGCTCATGGTCGGCTTCGGCGTGCTGAAGATCGAGGACGCCTATCGCGCCGTCAACTGGGACACGATTGTCTTGCTGCTGGGCATGATGCTGCTGGCGGCCTACTTGCATCTGGCGGGTTTCTTTGAACTGGCGGCGGACTGGATTCTGTTGCGCGCCCGCACGCCGCAACGGTTGCTGTTTCTGCTGGTGTTCGCGTCGGGCATCCTGTCGGCGCTGCTGGTCAACGACACCATCTGCCTGCTGATGACGCCGCTGGTGATCGCGGTCATCGTGCGGGGCCGGCTGCCGCTGTTTCCGTATCTGATGGCGCTGGCCACCTCGGCCAACATTGGCAGCGTGATGACGCTGACGGGCAACCCGCAGAACATGATCATCGGCCACTTTTCCGGCATTCCCTATCCGCGTTTCCTGCGCAGCATGGCGCCGGCGGGCTTGGTTTGTCTGGCGCTCGACTGCTTGATTTTGTGGTGGGGCTGCCGACGCATATTGGCCGGGGGGCGGATCGAAACCGGCTCGCGGCCGCCGACACCAGTGAAGCGGCCGCTGTTGATCAAGACGCTGGTCTGTTTCGGCGTGGTGACGGTGGCGTTTTTCTTCGACGAGCCGATTCAGCGCCACTTCGGCCTCAACGTCGCGTGGATCGCGCTGATGGGCGCATCGCTCGCGATGGTCATGGCGCGCGTGGACACGCACGTGGTGCTGAAACTCGTGGACTGGCATCTGCTGCTGTTTTTCGCCGCGTTGTTTGTCGTCGTCGAAGGACTGCGCGAGACCCGCTTGCCCGAACAGATTTACCAGTCGGTCCAACCTCTGTTCGGCGCGACCGCGACAGCGCAGGCGTGGAACCTGACGTGGTTTGCGGCCGTCGGCTCCAACATCTTCTCCAACGTTCCGTTTGTGCTCGTCGCCGGCCAATGGATTCGCAACTTCGCCGAGCCGGAGTTGATGTGGAAAGTGCTGGCGTTGAGCACAACCTTCGCGGGCAACTTCACGTTGCTCGGCGCGGTCGCCAACGTCATCGTGGTGGAGTTGGCCAAGCCGCACATCGAGGTCGGTTTCTGGGACTACGCCAGGCTCGGCATGCCAATCACGGTGATCACAACGGTGGTGGGTGTGGCGATGTTGCTGGCCCTGGGATGAAGCGACAGAAAGAAACGTCGCTGTTGGATCCCCGCACGCAGCGGCGCGGTGCTCTTGCGAGGCTTGCCCCCGGACGCGCCGGACCGTCTTCCGGCGCCCACTGACCGAGCCAACGCGAAGGAACCGGATGGTTGGGTTAGGAGCCTGTCGGATTATCTCAAGGATGGGATTGCCCCGATTTTTTGGACACCTTGTGGAGTGCATGGGTTGAGGTTTAGTGGACATGGGTTTCGAAGTCCAGCGGTGTTTGATAACCCAACGCGCTGTGGCGGCGCCGGCGGTTGTAGTAGCGTTCGACGTAATCCACGAAGTCGGCCGTCGCATGGGCGGCCTCCGTGAAGCTTTCCATGGCAGCGTTGTCGTAGGGGTTGCCCACCCGACTCATGCTCGGCTCGATCCCAACGGCGGCCAGGACTTCCCGGTGTTCGACACTGGCGTATTGGACGCCCCGATCGGTGTGGTAGAGCAAACCGCGCGGCGGGCGGCGATGCTGCAACGCCATCCGCAGCGCGGCCAGCACGGTGGCGGTGGCTAGACTCTGGCCGGCCGCCCATCCGATGATGCGGCGGCTGTAGAGGGCCATGATCACCGCGACGTAGAGCCAGCCGGTCGCCGTCGGCACGTAGGTCAGATCGGCGACCCAGATTGGGTTGGGGCCGGTCGGCGGCGCGTGGGCGGCCAAGCGGTTGGGAGCAATCGGGTAGGTGTGCCGGCTGTCGGTGGTGCGGGGCACGAATCGTCGGGCGCACAAGCCGCGCAGGCCGGCGTGGCACATCAACCGGGCCACGCGTTTGCGACTGTGGCGTTGGCCACGGGCGCGCAGTTCGGCGTGGATGCGCGGCGCGCCGTAGCGGCGGCGATGCGCCTGGTGAATGGCACATATGTCGGCTTGCAAGGCGGCATCGGCTTGAGCGCGGGCACTGGGCGCACGTCCCCGCCAGGCGTAGTAGCCCGAAGCGGTCACCTCCAAGGCGGCACAGAGCGCGGCAATGGGATGGTCTGATTTCATGGCGTCGACGCGGCGGTAGCGGTCTTGGGTGGTTCGGAGAGGATGCCCAAGGTTTTTTTTAGAATGTCACGTTGCTCGCGCACGCGCTGCAATTCGATCTTGAGGCGCCGGTTCTCTGCGGCCAGATCGGCGTGCGCGGGGGTGGCATCACCATAGTAGCGGCGTTTCCAGTCTTTGAGGGCTGGATAGCTGATGCCGAGTTCGCGGGCGATTTGGGTGCCGGGCTGGCCACTGCGGATCCAGGTTTCGACAGCCTGCCGTTTGAAGGCTTCGTCGTAGCGTTTGGGTGGGGTGGCGGCGGCTGCCCCCATGGGGGCAGGAGGGGGAGAGGATTGGGTCGTTGGCATGATGGTTCCTGTTGGTAGCGCACTTCCCACAAGGTGTCCATCAAATCGGGGCAGGTTCA
>JAOACV010000184.1 GCA_026417675.1 Verrucomicrobiia bacterium | reverse complement strand
CGGATAAACGCCGTTGCGGGTCAACGCGCCGAGCACCGTCGAGGGCACGCGCGTTTTCCACCATCGCTGCGGTTTGTAGTCCACCGTTGAAACGCGCGCGCCATCCTCCGGCACGAGCGCGGCCGATTGCAGCAGCCAGCCGTCGGCTAGCGGCAGGCGCTGGGCGCGACCGTTTTGTTCCGCCGCTGCGGCCGCAATGATGCAGGCCAGCAGCAGCACGGAAACCAACAGGAGTTTGGGTGAGTTCATGGTGGTGAGCGTTGAGGTTTCGTTTTGTCCGGCAGCCAAAATTGGATGCCGGGAGCATTTGGGAAATGCCAGTTGAAGCGGCCGGCGGCGGAGTCCGGGAGCGCCTTGCCGAGATAGGCGAGCGAGAGCGTGCGAAACCACGTCGGGAACATGCCGCTTGCGTCCTTGCCGGCGGCCATCAGCGGGTGGCCGTAGGAGAACGCCGTGCCGCGTGTCCACACAAAGCCGCCGTCGTCATTCTGCATCCCCAGCACGTGGGCTTCTGCGCGGCGCAACGCGGCGCGGATGTCGTCGCGGCGGTAATCGGCGAGAACCAGCAACCGCGCGAGCGGGTCAATCGAATCCATGTCCTCGCACGCGCTGCTGGCCGGTCCATGCACGCCCCAGCCGAAGCCGCCTTTCGGGTTTTCTGTGCGCAGCACCGAGTCCACCGCGCGGTCTGGATACGGGATCGGCGCGCGGTCGTAGAAGAACAGCAACCAGAAATGATACGCGCCCATGACGGCGCGCGAGATGCCCTTCGCCTCGTTCACGTCAATGCTACCCCACAACCCTGTGTCCGGGTTCAAGTGATGCCGCGCGAGCCAGTCGAGCATCAGCCGTATCGCTCCCGCAGCGCGCGGTTCCTTCTGAAAATCGCGCGCATACTGCAACAGCGTGCCGAGGTTCAAAACCTCGTTGCCCACGAAGTCCACCTTGCTCCAATCGCGCGCCTCCAGCCACGCGATGAGCTTTGCCTTCTCGTAGAATGGCTCCAGCATCCGCAGCGGCTTCGCGGCGACCGCGCCGAGGCAGGTCAGCGCTGTAAGCACATGACACGTGAGATGCCGTCTGCCGCACCATTCGGGGTCGTCTTTATACCAGCCCTCGCCAAAGATGCGCGGGTCGCGATACAAGCCGTCGTCATCTTGGTGCGACTGCAGATATGCCACCCACTCGCGGCGCTGGGCGCTCGTCAGCGTGTGGAGGTCTCGATAAAGCCCGCGCGTCATCGCGGCGTAGGTCGAGCTGTAAAGCGTTGGCTCCGGCATGTCCTCGGCGTAGCGATAGCGACCGAACGGCCCGTCGCGAAAACGCATGTTCTCGATGTAACGAAGCGTCTTCGCGCGGACTTGCTCGATGGTTGCCGCCCGCTCTGCGCCGCGGACCAGCATCGCCCGCAGAACGAGGCTGGCGGCAGCGGCTTTCAGGATCTCGCGCCTCGTGATCATGGCCTCAGTTCCACCGCGGCGCGGTCGCACAGCACGAGTGGCGAGTCGGCCAGTGGCAGGTTTTCGTATCGCGTTCCGCGAGGCAACGCATAGACGTTGCCGTCCAGCAAGTCCACCAACAGGGGTTGTTTGATGGCAGCGCCGGGCAACGTGACCGTGACGCGCGCGGGCCGGAACTTCGTTTGCATCGGCACGCCGAGCCAATAGACCAGCGCCGGCTGGCCGCTGGGTTTGTGTTTCAGCAGGCAAGTCTTGATCGTCTCCGGCTTCTGCGGCTGTTGTGAATTGTTCGCGACAATCTCGAAACGCGGCGCTGGCGCGTTGGGCGCGAGTTCGAAGCGGTCATCCAGCAGACCCGACAGATGCGCAAAGGCGTGCGCGGCGGGCTTGCGCTCCCAAGAGCCGTGCCGGTAAAGACCTTTGCGATTGATGCCCATCTTGCCCTTGTCGGGGCCGGCTTCGAGTTGCGCCGGATAATCGTAGAGCGCGAAATAAATGGAGACCGGCATCTCCAGGCGCGCGTCGCTCAGCAGTCTGCGCAAGAGCCACTTGGCCTGTTTCGTCTCGTCCCACGGCCCGCCGAATCCCCAACCGCCGGTGTCCGCGCTCGACGGAAAGCCGCACTCGCTTTGCCACACGGCAGGCGACCTGTCGTGCCTGCGGAGCAATTCGCGCGCGGCCCGGATGCGCGGCTCGGCGGCCTCCGGCAACTCGCCGTAGGGATGCACCGACCAATGGTGGAAACTCCTCGCGCCGTCGGTCGCCAGGAACTTCTCCAGATAATCGAGCGGCACGTTCGCCGTGGCGCCCGCGAGAATGACGGCCTGCGGTTGCGCGCGTCTGATGATGGCGGCCACGTCCTTGACCATGCGGCCGTATCGCTCGACGGTGGTCGGCGTCGCCCAAAACCATTCGCCGTTCGGCTCGTTCCAGACTTCCCAAACCTTCACCTGCGCCCGGTAGCGGCGCACCATCGCCTCCACGAAACGATGCCACGCCTGCCGCACCTCCGGATCGTCGAGCAGCTTCGCGGCGTCGGCCAGCGGACGGTTGTTCGCGTCCGGCGGGGTCCGCATGTAGAGCCGGTTGCCGCCGTAGATCTGTATGATTGGCTCGATCTTGCGCTTGGCCAGCCCGTTGATGACGTCGTCAAGGCGATGCGCCGGCGTGTTCCAATCATACTTGCCCTTCTCCCGCTCGATGCGGTTCCAGTCCGGCAACAGCAACGCCCATTTTGCGCCGATGGCGCTGAGATGATCGAGCCGCTGCTCCATGCCCAGCGGATGCTCGTCCGCAATCCAGCAACACGACACCCCCCAACGCGAGCCGGCGATCTGCTCGGAGCGTCGCTCGCGCAACTGGCCGATGCATTGCAGACCCGATTCGCGCGCCGGACCTGTCGCCGGTTCCGGCACCGATACATCCGCCACTGCCGCCAGAACTGCCACGACAAGCGATGGCGCGCCGGCGATGAGGAGGAAATCCGATGGCGTCATGGCTTATACGAGGCCGGGTAAGAAACTGTGACCAATCGCGCTTCCTGGTCGCCGGCTGCGTAACCTCGGTGGGCCGTGCCTTTGCACACGTAAAAGGCGTCGCCCGGCCGCAACGTGCGTTTTTCCTCCCCCTTCACATCCAAAACCAGACTTCCCATCAACACGTAGCCCGCGATATCACATTTGAGCTTCGCATACTCCGGCTTTTTCCTGGAAGGGCGGATGCGTTCATCGAACATCTCCAACTGCACCCCCGGGCGTCTATTGAGCAGGATCGTATAGGTCCGCTCTTCTTTCGTGACGGTGCGCATCCGCTCGCGCGCAAACACAGGCCCTTCGCCATCCGCATTCTCACCAGAGAAGAACTCCGTCAGACTGGTCCCCAGCGCGGTCAACACCTTTTGCAGCGTCACCAAGCTCAGCGAATTGACACCCCGCTCGGCATACGAGATCATTGCCGCGGACACTTCGGCTTTCTGCGCCAGTTCGCGGATGGACATTCCATAACGTTTGCGCAGGCTTTGAATCCGGGCGCCGACATCCGTAGCGGAATCAGGATTGAACATGCGTTCAGTATCCTGATGCGGAGTTCACCTGTCAACTCTTAATGTGTCACAGGCCCAACCACAGCGGGTGCCTATCAGGGACGACTCAAACAATCTCCCATCCCTTGCGATACTGGCCCATGATGATCGCGTCGGCCTCGGGCGCGTTGGTCGCCTTCATGTTCGCGGCGTCCCAAGAGATCTTCTTGCCGACGCGCAGCGCGAGCACGCCGAGCAGGGTTAGCTCGGTCAGTTTCGCGCCATATTCGAAGTTGCTGCTCGCGGGCGGACCGCCTTTGCAGGCGTCGAGCCAGTCGCGATGGTGGCCTTTGGAGCGCGGCAGCGTCTCGGGCGGCTTCTTGTATTCACGCATCTTCTCCAGCGGCAGCAGCCGCGGCTGGCCGCCCGCGCCTTCGCAGAGCATGATGCCCTTGTCGCCGTGGAACAGCACACCGCGCCTCGGCAGCGTGTCTTTCTCGCCCAGTTCGTCGGGCGTCGGCGGCATCAGACCGCCGGTCATCCACGTGACGCGAACGGCTGGTTTGTCGCCTCGCGGGCCGAAGTTGAAATAACAGACCTCGCCGAAGGGCGCGATTTCCTTGTCCATGTAACCCGCGGGTTTGGCCTCGATGCTGAGTGGAGCGGCGAGATCGAGCGCCCAGAACGGCGCGTCGAGATCGTGGCAGCCAAAGTCGCCTTGCGCACCCGTGCCGAACGCCCAGAAATCGCGCCACGTCACGGGCGTGTAAGCTGGATGATAAGGCCGCGGTTCACGCGGCCCTAACCAGAGGTCCCAGTTCAAACCCGAGGGCACGGGCACTGTTTCGGTGGGCGCGCCCATCAGCGTCTTGTTCCATCGCGTCGCGCCGACCCACGCATACACCTGCCGCACGGGGCCGATGGCGCCGTCCCAAATCCACTCGCACGTCTGCCGGATGGTTCCGCGCGAGTGTCCCTGGTTGCCCATTTGCGTCGCCACGCCGGTCTCTCTGGCCACGCGCGCCACAGTGCGCGCCTCCCAGATGTTGTGCGTCAGCGGTTTCTCGCAATACACGTGCTTGCCTGCACGCATGGCGGCCACGGACACATAGGCGTGCAGATGATCGGGCGTGGCACAGAGAACAGCGTCCACGGCCTTCTCCTTTTCCAGCATCACGCGAAAATCCTCGTATTCCGCGCACCGGAAGCCGGGGGTTCTCGCCGAGTAATGTTTTTCTATCTCCGCCTTCACCGGTTTTCGTCCAGCGAGGCCCTTGTAATAGAACGCCCCCAGGTCCCACTGCTCTGCGGGATCGGCCACCGCGATCACCCGCGCGTCCTCTTCGTTGAACAGCGCGCGCAGGTTCACGCGTCCTTGGCCGCCCGCGCCGACGAGCGCGATGTTCACCCTTTCGCTGGGCGGCACGAACTTCGGCCCGCCGAGCACGTGACGGGGAACGATGGTCAACGCGGCCAGCGCCGCGCCCGTGTTGCGAAGAAATTCACGACGGGTGTTTTTCATAGAGATGTTCGTAGTTGCGTTGTTGTCACGGAGGTAGGGAAACACGCCGTTTACATGCTGGCAAACCACGGAATGCGTCGCCAGCGAAATGTTTCGCACGCTGAGGCCGCCTACCATGTTCCGGGTTTCGCAGGTCGCAACGAAGGCCGCAGCGGGTCGGCATAAAGGCCGATCTCCTCGAACGGGATCGGCGCGAGACCGATGGCGGCGGTGGAAGATGGTTTCAGGCGAAAGTCGCCCTTTGCGGCGTTGGCGAAACCAGGATTGTCGTCCGTGACCTGATTGTCCATGAACTCATTCACGCCGCGGTCGCGCACGGCGAACTTGCCGCAGCGGACCGCGAGGTTGCGCCAGATATGGTTGGCGTCAGCGTTTTCGCGGAGCGCGGCCAGTTCAGGATAGCGCGTGCTGTAGGGCGGCCGCGTGATGTCCACCTGTTGCAGCGCGGCGGCGGCCATCGGTTCGCTCAAGAACTGCTCCCATCGTTTCTGTCCCCACGGCGAGAAGCTGATAGCCTGCCTGCAGTCCACAAAAAGATTGTTGTCCACGATGTTGTCCTTGCCGCCGTGGATTTGCACGCCGCCGAATTGCGCCTCCGAACAGCGCCAGAAGACGTTGCCATAGATGAGCGTGCCGCTGATGGCGTCGTCGAGCCGAATGCCCGCCTGGCCGCAGGACCGGCCGCTACCGATGTCGTGGAAGAAATTGTAACGATAGACGTTGCCCCGGTAGGTTGGATTGCCGAACACGTCCACGCCGCCTTGGTCATCGCTCTCGCGCACGACGTTATGCACTTCGTTGAACTCCACCAGATGGTCATTGCCCTCGACGCGCATGGCGCTGCTGCCGATGTGGTGCATGAGGTTGTGCGCGATGCGGATGCCGACGCCGTTGGCCAGCACGGCGGGCGTGTAGGTGTGATCAATGCGCGACAAGTCATGAATGTCGCAGTTTTCCACGAGATGGCGGCCGGGCGTGAGGGTGCGGCGGTCGCCGCCGGCGATGATCGTTCCACCGCGCCCCATCGAGTAAATGTCGCAGGAGCGC
>JAOACV010000183.1 GCA_026417675.1 Verrucomicrobiia bacterium | reverse complement strand
CCGCTCACGCAGCTTCGCGTAGTCCACCTGCTGCACCGACACGCCGTCGTCAATCGCCATGCACGCCGCGGTTGCCGCGCTCTGGCTGGTGACCATGAACACCGGCTCCATGCGGATGCTGCTGAAGGCCGTGTGGCTCGCGGAGAGGGCGAAGGTGACGAAGAGGTTTTCGCACTCCCTGGCGCGCGGCGCGATGGCGCCGTAGCCAATGGGATACGGCGGCGCGCCGTCGCAACCGATGGCGGTCTTGCCTTCGCGGCAGACGACGCCGTCTTTGACGATGCGGCGGATTTCGTNCGTGTCGGTCCCGTAGGAGCCGAGGCCGACGGAGTTCGGCGCGACCCGCCGGCCGAAAGTGTGATGCTCGGTCATCACAAGATCGCTGACCATCCGGCGCGCTTCGCGGACATAAAGTTGGTGCGGCCAGCCGCCGTTGTCGGTGAACTCGTCCTTCGGCAGGCCGAACCGTTTCATCTCCCCGCGCACCTTGGGCGGCACGCGCGAGTCGGTGGCGAGGAAGTGTAGCAGGCCGCGATGATAGTTCTCGTGCTCCTTGGCGATCTGCGCGCGGCGGGCATAGCTCGCCTCCGGCCATTCCCAGCTTGCGCCGGGCAGGTTGCTGCCGAAGGTGGCAGTGTTGAAGTCCCATTTGCCGTTCGGCAGCGGGTCGTGTTTCGAGAACCATCGCAAGTCCATGTCGTCGCCGATGGCCAGACAGCCGGCGATGAAACGCGCGACGAGTTCGTAGCGTCTCGGATTGTAGTCCGGCGGCGGCGCAATGGGAATGCGGTTGGTTTCATTCGTCGTCAGGCAGAGCCGATAGCAATACGCCTGCACGCCCGGCGCAGGTTCGCCGGGTTGGCCGGGATCGCCCGCCTGCACCAGCGGCAGCAGGCCGCTCTTCGGATCGCCCGGCACGACGTAAGGATCGAGCGGCAGGTCGCGGTCCCAGACGCCTTGGCCGCCGGGGACGCGGCCGTGCGGGCCGGGTTTGAGATGATTGGTGCGCGGCTTGTATTTGTCGCTGTAATGGATGCCGTTGTAGGTCTCGCCGTATTTCGCGTTGCCTTCGCGCATCAACGTGTAGCTCACGCCCGCCTTCGCCATCAAGTCGCCCTCGTAGGTGGCGTCAATGAACATCCTGGCGCGGAACCGTGTTCCATCCTCAGTGAGAATCTCAATGATCCGCGCTCCGTGCTTGTGGACGCCCGCCAACCGCGCGTTGAAACGCACCGTGACGCCAGCTTCCTTCACCATCTCGTTGAAGAGCTGCTCAGCCTTGTGCGGCTCGATCGCGTAAGCGCCGCCGGTGGCCGGACCGCCGCTTTTGCTCACGAACGGCTTGTCCCACGCAAGCTTGGTTCCGACGGTCGCTGCGAGCCGCGTGAAATACTCCCGCGCGATGCCGCCGACCGAGCGCGGGTCGCCGATGTCCACCGCGCTGAGGCCGCCTGCCGTCATGCCGCCGAGGTGGCGCCCCGGTTCGGCGATGACGGCGCGTTTGCCCATCCGAGCCGCCTCCACCCCCCCCCAACGTGCCGCCGTAGCCGCTTACGTCGGCCTCGATGGTCTCCGCTCCTGCTGCCAGCGAAAGACAGAACATCGGCAAAATCATGACAGGCAAAATCATGATCAGCGGAGCGGAGGAACATCTTGCCAACTGTCTGATGATCTTGCCCGACATGGTTTTGCCCTTACTTCGAATGCCGCAGGATGAATTCCAGCATCTTCTCCGACTCAAAGAATGCCGGGTGGTAGTTGTGGCCCTGGCCGGGGACGACGACGAGTTCCATCGGTCCGCCGAGGGCGCGGTAGCGGTCGTGGATGGCCTGGCTGTTCTTCTCCAACGGCACCACTTTGTCGCTGTCGCCGTGCACGTCCTTGCCGTCGGTGAGCCATTCGAGGTTGAAGCGGGCCAGCGTCAGGTGAGCGTAGTTTGTGAGTTTCTTCTGTTCCGCGTCGGCGTCGCGGCCGCGTTCGTAGAAGCAGAGGATTGTGCCGTCGGCCAGCACGGCGAGGGCGCTGTAGGCGCTGTAGCCGGGTTCGAGCGCCTTGTTCACGGGCCAAGTCTTGCACTCGTCGTAGCTGAGCTTGACGGAGAGGTTCCGCCGGTCGCGTGATTTGCCGGGTGTCGTTTTGCCTTGGGCGCGGTCGAGGTTGTGCGGGTTGGCAAAGAGGATCCGGTTCTTGTCGTGGTCGGGCTTACGGCTGAAACGGACGATGCTGCCCATGCAGATCGGTTCGAGCAACTGCTCGTTGAAGACCGGCCTGCTCCAGCCGGTCGCGCCGTCCTTGCTGATGGTCTGGATGCGGCGGTGCGCGTCGGACTCGCTGCGCGCGTTGAGCAAGACGTTGCCGTTGGCGAGCTGCACGGCAACCGTTTCGCTCGGGTAGCGATACGGCGGCTGGTCGGGGATGGCGATCTCGCCGCGGCGCCAGGTTTGGCCGTGGTCGTCGCTGTAGATCGTGGACGTGACCGAGGGCCGGTGCGCGTGGCCGCCAGTGCCGAGCGAGAGCCACACCGGAACGACGAGCCGCCCCTTGTAGGCACCGTGGGTGAGTTGGATGCCGTGGTTGGGGCCGGTGGCGATGACCTTCCAATCGTAGTCTTTGCGGAACCGCTCGAACGTCGCGGTGATCTCAACGGGCTTCGACCATGTGGCGCCCTCGTCGTCGCTGCGCATGTAGAAGCAGCGCATGTATTCGAGGCAGTAGAGGAAATGCACCGCGCCGGTCTCGTGGTCGGCGATGGCGACGGGGTTGTTGGCGGTGTTGTCGCCGGGCTTGTCGAGGTTCTGCGCGGCGGCGACGGGATTGACGGGAAGCTCGCCTTCGACATGAACGATGCGCTGGCGCGGCGCCCACGTCTTGCCGCCGTCGAAGCTCCGGCGCATCATCACGTCAATCGGCCCCCAATCGCCCTTGCCGGTCCTGCGGGCCTCGCACCAGGCGAGCACCGTGCCTTTCTTTGTCACCACGATGCCGGGGATGCGGTAGAGCGCATAGCCGTCCGTGCCAGACTCAAAAAGGTCGAGCTTCTCGATGAACGGTTGTGCGGCGTTAGCAAGGCCTCCTTGAGCGCAGAGTCCAACCACCAGTGCTTGGGCTGCCCATCGTGCCAGAAATGTTTGATTCATAGATTCTCCAACCAGATCCGCGGCCAGCTTGCCGAAGCCGGCCGATGGTCGCAACGGAAAGTTTCGCCGCAACGGAAGCGCCTTGAGCTGGGGCCGCGGCTTTCCTACGATGCGGCACGACCATGAAACGGTTCCCCACGGCTCTCACGCGTCGCGAGTTTCTCGGTTGTGCGACCGTCAGCGCGGCCGTCGCGCTGGGCGCGCGGGCGGCCGAGTCCGCGGGGAACTCCTCTGCGCTGACCTGCGATATGCTCGTTTATGGCGCGACGCCGGGCGGGATCGCGGCGGCGGTGGCAGCGGCGCGTTTGGGGCGCTCGGTGGTGTTGGCCGAATACGAGGATCACATCGGCGGCATCGTCTCCAACGGGCTGACCAACGCCGACATTGGCAAGCGGCAGGCGGTCGGCGGGCTGTTTTACGAGTTCACACGGCGCGTCGTGAAATATTACGAACGGTTCGACCGCGACAATCCCGCCAAGCCGAATGTGAAACTCTGCCGCGATGGCTACTGTTACGAGGCGCATGTGGCCGAACGGATTTTCCACGAAATGATCGCTGGCGAAGCGGGACGCATCCAACTGCGCCTCCAACATGAACTGAAGCAGGCGATTGTCACCGGGAACCGGCTTGTGGCCGTCCTGCTCGAAGACCGCGCGCGGCCCGGCCGCCGCGTCGAGGTGCGCGCGAAGGTGTTCGTGGACGCGACCTACGAGGGCGATCTCGCCGCGATGGCGGGCGCGCCGTTCCGCACAGGCCGCGAGGCGCGCAGCGAGTTTGGCGAACCGCACGCCGGACGGATCTACGTGCGTTTCGGCACCACCGAGCTGCTGCCCGGTTCGACCGGCGAGGCCGACAACGCCACGCAGGCTTACTGTTTCCGCTTCCACGTCACCAACGTCGCCGAGAACCGCGTGCCGATTGAGAAGCCGAGGAACTACAACCGTGACGATTATCGTGTCCCGCTGGAAGAGATTCGCGCCGGCAAGATCACGCGATTCCGCGACATCATCCAACTCATCCCGATGCCGAATGGAAAGTTCGAGTTGAACAGCGACCATCCGCATCCCGACACGGGCGTGCCAAGCGAGTCGCTCGATCTGGCCGAGGAATGCTGGGAATGGCCGACCGCATCGCCCGCGCGTCGTCGTCGGATTTACGAGCGTTACCTGAGCCACAACGTCGGATTGATCTGGCTGCTGCAGAACGATCCCGAAATGCCCGAATCGTTGCGCGCCGACGCGCGGCAGTGGGGCTGGTGCCGAGACGAGTGGCCCGCCAACGGTCACGTGCCGCGGCAGGTCTATGTGCGGCAGGGCCGGCGGATCGAGGGCGACTACATGCTCACACAGCGCGACGCCGACCTGGACCGGCAGCTTGACCGCACGCGGTTGCAACCGGCCTCGATCGCGATTGTCGAGTGGCCGTTCGACCCGCACGGCTGCCACCGATACGACCCCGCGCATCGGGGCGTGCGCGAGGGCTACGCGTTCATCAAGCACCCGCCATTTCAAGTGCCCTACGGCGTCATCGTCCCGCGCAAGGTGGACGGGCTGCTGGTGCCCGTGGCGTGCTCGTGCAGCCACGTCGCCTACAACGCGCTGCGCATGGAGCCGGTCTTCATGGCCCTCGGCGAAGCGTCGGGGATCGCAGCGCATCTGGCGATTCGCGACGGCGTGCCGGTGCGCCGCGTGCCGACGGCGGCGTTGCAGAAGCTGCTGGTCGAGCGGCGGGGCGTGATTACGTTTTACGACGATCTGTCGTTCGACAGTCCGCACTTCGCCGCGTTTCAGTGGCTCGGCGCACGCGGTTTGAATCCCGGCTACAAAGCGACGCCTGATCTCAAGCTCACGCGCCGGCACGGCTGGACCAAGCTCAGCCGGATCCTTCGCACGGAAGGCCGCGCGTGGCGAGAGCCGCAGGAGAACCCCGAAGCCGCCTTGCGCGCGGCAGATGTTGCCAGGTGGTTGAAGGAAGCCGGTTGCGGAAGCGACGACGACGGTTTCAAGACGGGGAGCGAACGGCAACTGACGCTGGCGCAGTTTGCCCAACAAGTTTACCGCGCGCTGGCCCCGCGTTGAAGCGGCCCGGATGCCGCTTGTTCTTCGCGCGGGAACGGCGCGCCGGAATTGGATTGTCACCCGGCCCTCGGCGGCTAGACTGCAAGCCATGATTCGTTGGTGCGTTGTCTTGCTTGCCGTCGTCCCGCTGTGGGCGCAAACGCTTCTTGGGGGGCCAAACACCGCGCCACCGGGGGACGCGGTGCTGCGGCTGCTCGACGCGCGAGTCCTCAGCCTGAAATCATGGCAGGCCAACTTCACCAAACTGGCCATGGAGGGAACCAACGCCATTACGCAAAGCGGCACTGTTCGATTCGCGCGACAGCCGACCGGCCCCGGCCAGCTCGCCGTCGAAAAGGGTCGCGCGGATTTCCTCATGCAGATGAAAGGTCGCGAGATGAACTACTGCATCGTTTCCGGCGCGGACAGCATCGTCTGGCAGGTCATCAGCGACGGCAACGCCCGGCAGATTCTGCGGTTCGATCTCAACCGACCCATCCCCCGTGTCACCCAGAACCTGCGGACGCTCAACCCGATCAACGCAGTCAATCCGCTGTCGTTGCTCCAACAGATCCGCGGCCATTTCGATTTTACCCTCCAAGGAATCGAGGAATTAGGCGGCCGCCGGTTCTACCAACTCGCGGGCAAACTGAAACCAGGTGTCCAGTCGCCGGTCAGTCTGGCGCGGCTGCGGATCGGCATGGAGGACAGTTTCCTGCATCGGATCATCCTTTGCGACGCACACGGCAACCCCGCGTTGGACATGAACCTCGCCGGCGTGCGGTTCAATCTCGATCTGGAAGACGCGCTCTTCGTCTATGCGCCGCCCGCCGGCGCCAACGTGATAGACTTCAACGCCC
>JAOACV010000182.1 GCA_026417675.1 Verrucomicrobiia bacterium | reverse complement strand
ACCCGCGATAGAGCGTGGCGTCTGTCCGCCAACGCGCTTGCCCTTGAAACGGCTGGCACTTACAGTCCACGCGCGACCATGAAACCATTCATTCCGCTCTCCCTAGTCATAGCAACCTCGGTTTGCGGCGCCGCCGCGCCGGAGCTGGTCAAGAACGGTTCGTTTGAAGAAGTCAATCCGAAGACCGGCGCGCCGGAGGGGTGGGCGACCGCCGGGGCGAGGGAGATCAAACAGCGGTTGAGCCTCGACACGGGGCGCGACGGGCGGCGTTGCGCGCGGCTCGACTGCACGGCATTCGGCGCGAGCGGGCCGGCGGCGCACGCGATGATCTGCCAATCGGGCGTTGTCAGCGTCCGGCGGGGCAAGTGGTATCGGATCGCGTTCTGGGCGCGGGGCGAGGGCATGAAGACCGGCCACGTTGACGTGGCGCTCAGCAATACGCGCGGCTGGCGGCAAACAGGCATCGAGGAGGCGTTCATCGTCCGGCCGCAGTGGCAACGCTTCGAATTCCTGTGCCGCGCCACCGACGACGTGCCGGCTGAGGGCAGCAGGCTCCAGTTCTGGTTCCACAACACGGGCACGCTCTGGCTCGATGACGTGACGATGACGGAGTCAGCAGTGGGCCAGCAGTGGTATCCGCAGATCGTCACCGAGGGCGTGAAAAACTTTGTGCCCAACAGCAGTTTCGAATGCGGCGGGGCAAACTGGGGCGGTTACACCTACGGGTTGAAAAGCTGGGGCGGCAACCTCTACCGGCTCGAAGGCGAGGTCGTCGAGGGCGGCTCGCACGGCGGACATTGTCTCAAGATCGCGCTCTCGCCGAAGACGTTGCCGGTCTTCTACTTCGATTACTACGAGCCGGTTCATCAGCCCGTGCTCCGGGTGCTGGCGGCCAACCGCGGCTGGTTCCGCGTCGAGCCGGGCAGAAAACTGACGCTCTCGGCGTTTATGCGCGCCGACGCCGAGGGTGTCGTGGCGCAGTTGGTCGCGGTGGAACCGCTCAACCGGATACAGCGCAAGGCGGTCACGCTTGGCACCGAATGGCGCCGGTTCGAGTTCACGTTCGCGCCGCGTGAATCGTTTGTGTTCGTCGCGGCGGGTCTTGATCTGGAGGAATCCAAGCGCGACGCGGCGGTGTTGTGGCTCGATGCCGTGCAGTTGGAGCGCGGCGAGCGGGCCAGCGACTACGCGCCGCNCGCGCCGGTGGAGTCGTTCATCGAAACCGACGTGGCTGGCAACACGTTCACTCGGCCCTCGGAAGGCGCCACGATCACCGTGCGCGCCTGCAACGACAGCGACCGCGAGGAAACTGTGCGAGGCAGACTGACGGTGACGGACTTCTTCGACCGCTCGGTTTTCGAGGACCAGCCGGCCGTCAAAGTGCCGCCGAGGTCCAGCGCCAGCGCCGTCCTGCGCGGTCTCTGCAAGCAACGGCGCGGATACTTCCGGGCGACCTGGACAGCTCAATCAGAGTCGCAATCGCTCCGCTGCGCTATCATCGAGCCGACGCCGAAGGAAGCGAAAGATTCGCCGTTTGGTTTCAACCACGCCTATCCGTGGCAGTTCCTTGTGCAGTTGGCGCGGCAGGCGGGCATTGTGTGGTGGCGCGATTGGTCGGCCCAGTGGCAGGTTGTCGAGGCCCGGAAGGGAGCGTTTGATTTCAGCGTCCCCGACACGCAGATCAACCGCGTGCTGGAGCTGGGAGGCGAGGTGGACGTGATGCTGCCATTCCCGTCGGCGTTGTGGAGTTCGACCGCACGCCCCGATCTGGTTGAAAAGGAGGCCAACAACAGCTATCTGCGCGCGCGGTTGCCGGTGGCG
This sequence comes from Verrucomicrobiia bacterium, assembly GCA_026417675.1. Lineage (GTDB taxonomy): Bacteria > Verrucomicrobiota > Verrucomicrobiia > CAIQCK01 > CAIQCK01 > JAOACV01. The sequence goes on along the minus strand of JAOACV010000182.1, from coordinate 4,234 downwards.
TTCGCGCCGAAGGACCTGAACGATTTCGCCAACTACGCCGCGGCGGTGGTCCGACACTATCGCGCGGCGCGCCCGCGGGCGGTGACGACCTATCAACTGTTGAACGAGGCGGTTTATACGACCTATGCGCTGCCGCAAAGGTTCGGCTATACGATTGACGACTACCTGCGGCTGGCGGAGGCCGCGTATCGCGCGATGAAGGCGGCTGACCCGCGCTGCCGCATTGTCGCCGGCTGCGGGATGAACCCGCGGGGGAACTTGACCCGCGAGTTCATCGAGAAAGGCGGCTTGCGATGCGCCGATGTGTTCGACGTGCACATGTATGACCCGCCGCTGCCGGCGGAGAGCTACGAGGAGATGTTCGCCCAGATTGAGGAACTCATGCGCGCCCACGGCGGACCGAAGCCGATCTGGCTGACCGAATGGGGCTGCTACGCCGACGACGATCCGCCCTGTGTGCCGCATTCGGTGGGCGACACGGCGATGAACCGCAGCCGTTGGCCGAGCGAGCGCGAGGCGACCCAGCACATCGTGAAGTTCGCGGCTGTCACGTTCGCCCACGGGATGCGGAAAATCTTCTTCCACGCCGGCAACTGCGGCGCGATCAACCATCCCGATGCCAGCGGCGTGCTGTTCGAGTATGGCGGCGCGCCCCGCAAGATGCTGCCCGGCGTCGCCGCGATCACCCGTCTGCTCGGCGTGCCCGACGAATGCGTGAAGACCGTTGCCCGCGACGGTCAGCGGGCTTACGTCTTCCGCGCCGGCGAGCGCGTCGTCGCCATCGCCTGGCGGGATGACGCAAAAGAAGGCGCGATCCGACTGCCCTCCCAAGTCAAGGCTTACGACGTGATGGGCAACCCGCTTCTGTCCAAAACCCTCTCGCTCGGCGAGTCGCCGGTCTATCTGGCGGCGAATCGCAGTCACGTCGAATCGCTCCTCCAAGCCGTCGGAGGCCGCTGAGGACAAGACCGTCTCCTCGAACAGCAAGTCGCGATGTTTCTCGCCTCAAACTTGGAATCCGCAATGAGGTTCCCGCATTTGCCAGCGACGCCACCCGGACTTGCAGTCCCCATGCGCGTCCGCGGCCGGAGTGCCAGGCTGCCCATGATAGCCGCCTGCGCTCTGCTTGCGCCGTTCGCGCTGCGATCGCATGGAGCGCAGCGGGCGAGTTTGGGAACTCGTTCCGCCTACTTCGCGTCCGGCTCCTTTTTCTCGTAGAACACCCGCACCTCAGGCTCGATTTTCGCGCCGAGGAATTGTTGCGCCCGGATCAGGGCCTTGCGGGTGGCCGACGTGAGGTCTTCCTCGGCCTCGAAGACGTTCTCGCGGCCGAGGAGGTTGGTCAGGCCGCTGCGGTTGAGCACGCGCATCACGTCGGGCGTGGCGCCGCTAACCAGCAGCAGCCGATTGCCGGCGCGCAGAAATTTCAGCAGCGCCTCCAACGCCATGACGGCGGTGGCGTCGAGATGGCGCGCGTTTTTCATGCGTAGAATGACGACACGGATGTTGGGGTCGTGGGCGAGCCGGCGAACTTCCTCTTCAAACAGGTCCGCCGCGCCGAAATACAGCTCGCCCTCGACGTGGATGATCGAAATCTGAGGATGGCTGCGCTCGGACGGCTCGCGGATTTCGCGCATTGTGTCCCCCTCGATGTCGTATTCCACCAAGTGCGGCGTGCTGGCTTTGCGCAGGAAGAGCACCAGGGAGCTGGTCACGCCGATGATGATGGCCTGGCGCAGGTTGAGCACGACGGCCGCGGCGAACGTCAGAATCAGCACCGCCGCATCGCTGCGCGTCGCGCGCAGCGCCACGCGGATGTGATGCCACTGAAACATTTGCAGACCCAATACGATCAGCAACCCTGCCAGTGAGGCCAGGGGGATGAAGTGAATCCAGCGTCCGAACACCAACAGCAGCGCCGCCAGCCACAGGCCGCTGAAGACGCCGGCAAACCGCGTGCGGGCACCCGTGAGAAAGTTTAACGCCGAGCGTGTAAAACTGCCGCTACCGGGCATGCACGGGAAAAACGCCGCCGCGATGTTGGCCAGACCAAGGCCGATGCAACCCTGGTTGTTGTTCAGACGCTGCTCGGTGGTCATGGCGATGCTGCGGGAGATGGAAAGCATTTCGATGCTGCCGATGATCGCCATCGCCAAGGCGTCGTCGGCGATGTCCGCCAGGAACCGGGGGTCAAACGGCGGCAGGGTGACGGCCGGCAGCTCGGCGGGCAGGTCGCCCACCAGCCGCACGCCCTGCTCGCCAAGATTGAAGACTTTGACGGCGAGCGCGCCGAGCGCCGCCACCACGAGCGGGGCCGGCAGCCAGCGCGGCAGCCAGCGCGGCGCAGCCAGGACAACCGCGATCGAAGCAACACCAATGCCCAATGCGTAGAAGTTGATGTCGCGCGCCTGCTGCGCCGTCAGCCAGACCATCTCCAGCATGTGTTGCGCGGGGGGCGTCGGCAGTCCCATCAACGGCGCGAGCTGGTTGAGCACGATCAGCAAACCGGCCCCGGCCGTGAACCCCACCAGAACGCTGCGCGAGATGAACTGCGTCAGGTTGCCGAGCCTCAACAACCCGAACAGCACTTGAGTGCAACCGATCAACAAGCCCAGCAGCGGAACGATGACAGTCGGGTTGTCCCGAATCGCCGGCAGGGTCGTGGTCATGATCGCTGTGCTGAAGAGGATCGCCACCGAGTTGGTCGGCCCGGGCACCAGATGCTCGCTGCTGCCCATCAGACTGCCAACGATGCCGACCACGATGCAGGAGTAGAGACCATAGATCGGCGGCAATCCCGCCATGATGGCATAGGCGATCGCCTGCGGCACCGACAACAACGCCAGCGTCAACCCCGCGGAGAGGTCCGCCGTGAAGTCGGACTTTTTGTAGCGCCGCGCCGTCTCAACGAACGGCAACCATTGCGTCAGTGTCATGCGACTGCCTTTGTCATGTCTGCCGGGTCTGCGAGTCATCCAATGCGCCCGCGCACACTGAAGTTGGCACGGCTCGAACTGAGTTGAAAGCCCGTTTATCTCGGACCAGAGCGCGCTTTCGCGGCGGATCGCGTTCTCCGAACGCGATGATCCGCCCACTGCGCAAGCATTGCGCTCAGAGAACGCGATCCACCCGAAACGATGACGGAACTGCCGGCGACAAAACTCGAACCAAACTGAATGCGGGGATGGCCCGCTGAGTGTTTCACCACACCTTGAGCTTGATCGGGGTTTGGCCGGGATTCTCGAACGGGCCGGCCGTCGGCGTGGTCTTGCTCCGCGGTTTGCCGAGGTAATCACCGTCAACTTTCAGCGGCGAGCCATTGGGATTCATGAACGGGAGCGCGGGGATTTTGGCCTTGCCGAGCAGCTCGGTCGTCACCAGCGTCGTCGCGGCTTGCGACAGGGACGGCGGCAGGGTCAGGATCAGTTGAGGTTCGCCGACAGCCTCGACGAGCTTGCAGTCGAAAGCCTCCGGGAGTATGAGCGCGCTTGTTTCCTTGCCGTAGGGCCGCGCGCCGTTGAGATAGACGTTGCCGCCGGTCTGGAGCGGGAACTCGCGCTTGTCATAGACCCACAGGCCGTAGCCGCTTTCCTTTCCCCGCCAGTCGCTCTTGCCGGCCGGAGCGGCGGCCGGGGCCGGACCAGCTCCGACGAAGATGTTGTTGTAGAACCGATTGTCGCCGCCCTTGATGTTCACGAGGCCGGCGACTTTCGTGGAATGCGGCGGATGATAAGGCGTCTCGCGCCCCAGTTCGGGGCGGCTGATGATCTTGCCCGCAAACAGGTTGTGCGCGTAAGCGCCGCCCTCGGACATGTCGAGCAGATTGACGCCGGAAAGAAAGACATTGTTGTCCACGACGAACGGCCCGTGGTTGACCTCCACGAACAGGTCTTCGATGGTGTTGTCGTGGAAGAGGTTGCGCGTGACGCGCGTGCCCTGCGCCATCCAGTCGAGCCAGAGGCCGCGGCAGGTGCGGTAGATGTGGTTGCGGCTGATCTCGGTGTCAATCGCGGCGTGGAACTTGATGCCCGCCATCTCCGCGCCGGTGAACAACCGCCGGACGTGGATGTCGTGGCTGACGTGGCCGGCTACGACGCAGAAAATGGGGCCGAGGCTGCCGACGATGCCGGCCTGTTCGCAATGGGAGACGTGGTTGTTGCGGACGATGTGATGGCCGATGTGCTCGGGCGTCCACGGAATCCGGAAGGAGTGGGCGCGCTCGATGGTCTTGACG
>JAOACV010000181.1 GCA_026417675.1 Verrucomicrobiia bacterium | reverse complement strand
GTGTATAAGAGACAGGGGCCAAACCGTCGCCGACCATGCGCATCGTCGGCAGGACTTGCAGCGGTTGCCACGCGGAGAAATCCGGGTTCTTGAGAACTGTGTAGCCGAACGTCGCCAGCAGGGCCGCATGAATGGCCACCGCTGTGATGTAGTAGCTGCCGCGCCACTGCCCGCGCGGTTTGCTGGCGGTGAAAAAATCCGCCTCGTCGGGGAGCCGTGGGTTGAAACTCGGCGGCAGAGGCGGCCGCACCACGGGGGGGCGGGCGACCCGCGCCCGCAGCCGCTTGATGCGCGGTTTGCCGTGTCGCAAACGGACGATGCGGGGCGCCTTGACCGGCTTGGGCGGGTCTGTGGCTGGCTTGGCTTGCTGCTTCGTATCTGTTTTCTGCGTTTCCATCGTCCGAGCAGACGCCCGCATCATACCCGGAACGCCCCGCGCCCGCAACCAGCATCCGAGGGCAGTGGGACCGGGCCACAGCGGTTTCACGGGCTTGGGAATTGGCCCGCCCCAGCAGCCGCCCCTCCGCTTGCTCCCAAGCGGGCTGGAAACTAGAGTGCGCCCGTGGAAATTGCTGTTGACGATCTGCGTCTCGATCACACGCTGGAGTCGGGCCAGGCGTTTCGCTGGACGCGACGGGGCGACGGCGACTACGAAGGCGTCGTCGGCCGTTGCGTCGTCCGGGCCACGCAGCATGACGGAAAGGTGGTCTTGGGCGGCGCCAGCGAGGCCGTGTTGCGGCGCTACTTCCAACTCGACGCCGACCTGGCGGCGATTGTGCGGAGCTTCCCCGACGATCCGCCGATGCGGCGCGCGGTGGCATTTTGCCGCGGCTTGCGGCTGCTGCGGCAGGAACCGTGGGAGACGCTCGCGTCGTTCATTTGCTCCTCCACGAAACAGATCGTCCAGATCCGGCAGATCGTCGCGCATCTTTGTCGGGAACTGGGGGAACCGTTGGGTTCGGGAGCTTGTCATGCTTTTCCATCTGTGGCCGCTGTGGCGCGCGCTACGGAGGCGCGGCTGCGGGCGTGCAAGTTGGGATTTCGGGCCGCGTATCTGCGCGCGTCGGCGCGAATGATTGAGGCGGGCAGGGTGCGGCTCGATGCGGTGGGCGGGATGGACTATCCGCGGGCGGTGGAGGAACTGACGAAGCTGCCGGGCGTCGGCCCGAAGCTTGCCGACTGCGCGCTGTTGTTTGCCTGGGGACGGCAGGAGGCGTTTCCGATGGACGTGTGGATCGAGCGCGCGTTGCGGCGGCTTTACTTCCCCGGCAAGCCGCGCGTGACGCGCCGCGAATTGGCCGGGTTCACGCGAACACATTTCGGTCCGCATGCCGGCTACGCGCAGCAGTATCTGTTTCACTACGTCCGGCGGCATCCGCAGGTCTTGGAGGCGAATGCCTAAGTGGCGGTTTTCAGCAGGCCATTTTGAACACGGAGGGCCGGGGCAGCGTCTGTAGGGGCGCAAAAAGCTCGCGGCTGTGGATTGACAGGGCCGCGCAGATAGGCATACTGACGGTCCCGGCGGCAAAAGCGATTGGGCCGGCGTAAGTTAACGTGACAAGACAGAACATTGTGAAGGAGAAGCTATGAGAATAAGTGTGGTTCGAACCGCAGCGCTGTGGATGGCGCCGCTTGCATTGACTCTGAACATGGCGGTGGCTGCCGACGAGGAGAAGGTGCCGTTGGAGTCCAAGCCGCCCAAGCCGCAATTCCAGGGCACGCCTACCAACATCAAGCTGCCGAACCTGGAGAAGCCCATCACCGGCAAGCGGCCGGCTTTCCTCATCCCGAAGGGCTGCACGAATCTGGCCTTCAAACGGCCCGTGACCTCCAGCGACCAGTTCCCCGTCGTCGGCTCGCTCGACCAGGTGACCGATGGCGACAAGGAAGCGGTGGACGGCTCGTTTGTGGAGCTTGGACCGGGCAAGCAGTGGGTGCAGATTGACCTCGGCAAGAAGTGCAAGATCTACGCGATCATGATGTGGCTCTACCACATGCAGCCGCGCGTCTATCACGACGTGGTGATCCAGGTCTCCAATGACAAGGACTTCATTACCGATGTGCAGACCATCTACAACAACGACCACGACAACTCCTCCGGCTTCGGCGTCGGCAAGGACCTCGCCTACATCGAGGTTTACGACGGCCGCATCATTGACGGCAAGGGCGTCACAGGCCGCTACGTCCGCATCAACACCAACGGCAACACCGCCAACCAGATGAACCACTTCACCGAGGTGGAAGTCTGGGGCAAACCGGCGGAGTAAATTCCGCCATTTTGAAACCGCAGCCGCCGACATGAGGAGGCGGATGGTAGTGACATTGGAAAACCTTTGTCCGCCTCCTCCCGCCGGCGGCTGCGTGTTTCTAGGCTCCGCATGACGACGGCGCTCAACCGCGGCGTGTTCTGGCTTGCCATCCTGCTCGTGGCGGGGGCGACGCTGGGGCTGCGCATGACGCGCTTGAGCGAGCGTCCTTTGCATAATGACGAAGCGAACCAAGCCTTCCGTTTCTCGCTGCTGCTTGAACAAGGCACCTACCACTACGACCCGCACGATCACCACGGCCCGACACTCTACTACGCGACGCTGCCTGTGGCATGGCTGCGCGGCCAACACAAACACGCCGAACTCGACGAGGTAACTCTGCGGCTGGTGCCGGTGTTGTTTGGCGTCGGGTTGATCCTGCTGCTGGCCCTGATCGCGGACGGGCTGGGGCGCGGCGCGACGGTCGTGGCTGCGCTGCTGACGTGCGTCTCGCCGGCGATGTTCTACTTCGGACGGTTCTACATCCAGGAAACGATGTTCGTGTTCTTCACGCTGCTGACCCTCGCCGCCGGCTGGCGTTACAGTCGCAAACCCAGCCTCGGCTGGGCGATGCTGGCGGGCGCGGGCGCAGGGTTGATGTTCGCGACGAAGGAGACGTGCGTGATCGTGTGGTTCGCGATGGGCGTCGGTCTGCTCGCGGCGCTGGGCCGTAACGCGCGCAACGCATTGCAGGGCCGGCTCAGGCACATCGCTGCGGCGGCGGCGATGATGCTGGTCATTGCTGTCGTGCTGTTCTCGTCGTTCTTCACGCATTTGGCGGGGCTGTGGGACGCGATTCGGGCGTATGGACTGTTTGCCGACCGCGCCGGGGGCGCAGGCCATGAGAAACCGTGGTTTTACTATCTGAGCATCCTGTGTTGGACGCGCGCCGGCGGGTTCGTGTGGTCGGAGGCGCTCATCCTTACTCTGGCCGTGTGCGGCATTGTGAGTGTGATTGCGGCGCGGCCCGACGAGCGGCCGGGGCTGGGCGTTTTCCTTTGCGGCTACGCGCTGACACAGATCGCGGTCTATTCCGCCATTCCCTACAAGACGCCTTGGGTGGTGCTCGGTTCGCTGCACGCGGCCATCCTGCTGGCCGGTCTCGGCGCGGTGGCGCTCGTGCGCTGGCTCGGTCCCTGGCGGATGGGCTGGGTGGGAGTCGCGTTGATGCTGGCGGGGTTGGTGAATCTCGGCATGCAGACCTGGCGCGGGTCATTTCGCTTCGCCGCGGACGAGCGCAATCCGTATGTCTATTCGCAAAGCTCCCCCGACGTGCTGCGCCTGGTGAAGAACATCCGCGAGGTTGCCGCGCACCATCCGAAAGGGCGGGCGTTGGTCATCAAGGTCATGTCACCGGAATACTGGCCGCTGCCGTGGTATCTGCGCGACTTCCCGAACGTTGGTTACTGGTCCAGCCCCGATCTCGCCGAGGATCCCGAAGCGCCGGTGATGGTCACGCAGGCGGAGCTGGCGGACAAGTTGCAGGCGCGGCTGAAAGATCGTTACGCGCAAGAAATGGCCGGCCTGCGCCCCGGTTTCATGCTGACGGTTTTCTACCAGCAGGACCTCTGGGACGCGATGGTCGCGGCGCGCAGCGGCGGTCCACGACGATGAGCCAAAGCAAGCTACAGCGGCTGGAATTGACTCATGACGCGATGAGCACGACGTTCACCGCCGCGGTTTTCCACAGCGACCCGCGCTACGCACGGCAGGCGGTGGAGGAGGCGTTCGCGGAACTGGATCGCATCGAAGAGCGGCTCACGCGCTTCGCCGACAACAGCGACATCGCCCGCATCAACCGTTTGCGAGCGGGCGAGAGCGTGCTGGTGCATCCCGACACCTACGATTGCCTGCGCGTCGCGCTACGGATGCAGCGCGCGACCGGAGGCGTCTTCGATGTCGCCTACGCCTCGGCGCGGCAGCCGAAACCGGGGCCGCGCATCGCGCTGGAACCGCGCCGGCCCGCTGTGCGCGTGCTGGCCGACGGCACACGACTCGATTTGGGAGCCATCGGCAAGGGCTTCGCGCTGGACCGCATGGCGGCGCTTTTGAAGGAATGGGGCGTCCGCTCCGCGTTGCTTTGCGCGAGCGCCAGCAGCCTGCTGGCGATGGGGCCGCCGCCGGATGAACCGGGCTGGCGGATCAGCTTCGGCCTGGACGGGGCCAAACGCATCGCATGGCTGGCCAACGTGTCCTTCAGCGGCTCCGGCTTGGCGGTGAAAGGCCGCCACATCTGCGATCCCCGCACCGGCCAGCCCGCTGACGGCAACCACCGCGCGTGGGCCGCCGCGCCGACGGCTGCGGTTTCCGACGCGCTCTCAACGGCGTTCATGATCCTGACGGAGGAAGAGATTCGCGATTGCTGCCGAAGGTTGCCCAAGGTGTCCGCATTCGTTCAGAAGAGCGAAGCCTTGCAGTTGACCGTCATCGCCGACCGGATCGGTTCGAGAGAACCGTCAGACCGGAAAGATTCACGCGCCACGCCAAAATGCTGACAGACTGCAGCCGCCAGCGTAGGACGCGGACGCCTGTTCGGTCAGAATACTTTCGCCTCTTACACCGGCGGCTGCGAGAGGTGTTGCAAACCCGGCACTACATGCTTTTCTGCGACAATTCTGCGGGCCGGTGGATCACGTTCTCCGAACGCGATCCGGCTCCTGCTGCGCGACACCGAGCGCGTGCGGAGAACACGCTCCACCTTCGCTGCCGCGAAACCATCGCCGTCATAGCCAACGCCGCGCAGACTACGCGGCAGCCAGCGCGCGGGCCAGCAAAAAGCTTGTCGCGGGTCGCGTCCGACGCGCTTCGATCATCGGCGGAGAACGCACACAGCCTCACGAACGAACGGCCTTCATGGAAGCGGCGAACCGGGGCGGGTTGGGTTTCAGGTAGGGCTTCAACGCCTCGAAGCGGAATTCGATCTCCGCAATCTCATCCTTGGTCAGTTGCAGCTCCGAGAAGATGGGCTTCGCAGGGATGGTTTGCTTCGGGCCGTAATGGCGGGAGACCATCGTCCTGAACACGCCGCGCTTCTTCCAAAGGTATAACTGAAAGCCGCGCAATGTGCCTCCGGGAAGATGTTCGCCGAGGTTCGCCATGAGCAGGAATTTCGCGTAAGCGTCCCTCAAAGCCACCGGGTCCGAACCGCTTTGCTGCCAGTCCCAAATCTTGGCGAGGACGTCCGCGTAAACCGCGCGCTCGGTGATCAGCCCTTCGGTGCCCAGATGCGACTCGTAGAGCCAGCCGAACGCGCCGCGGGCGCTGAACACGCGGCGAATCGGCGGACGCGCCGCCACGAGCGCTTTGGTGCGGGCGATAACGGGGGCGGCCTCCTCCTTCACGTAGCCGAAATGCGGGAACTCTTTCGCCAGTTCGATCAACAGCGCCACCGAGGGGACCGGCCCCTTGTAGGCAACACCGCCGGTGGTTTGGATAATCACCGGCCGCTTGGCGACCGCCGCCAGCGCCCGCCAATATTGGCGCATGTCGTCCTCCGTCCGTCCGGAGTCCGGCGGCCTCGAGATGATCGCCGCAGGCGCGAGTTTCTCGGCGTGTTTCGCGAAAACGAGCATCTCCTCGGTGTCCCGGCCTTGCACGCCGAGGCACAGGGCCGCGCGCAGGCCGCGCGCCGCCTCTGCCAGCACCTCCATGCCGCGCAGCTTCTCGTCGGTGGTCAGAAGGTCCACGCTCTGTCTCTTATACACATCT
>JAOACV010000180.1 GCA_026417675.1 Verrucomicrobiia bacterium | reverse complement strand
GCCATATACCAGTCAATCAGCGCCTTGAACATGGAACCTCCGCCACTGCCGACACCGACGGGCGACGTTCATCGCCTCGGCTTCACGTCGGTCTCCCACGCTGCGAGCAGCTTCTTGAGACGCGCGACCTCCTCCGGCTTCTGTTTCAGAAGATCGTTCTTCTCGGCCGCGTCGGCGGCGAGGTCGAAGAGGTTTTCGGTGATGTCGGTGCCGTTGGCTTGGCGGACTAGCTTCAGGGTGCCGTCGCGGACGGCCCACCAGGTGCGGTCGCCGCGTCGTTGGCGCCAGAAAAGCGTGCGCGGCAGGGGCGGGTTGTTGGTTTCCAGGAGCTGGAGCACGTCAATCCCGTCGAGCTTGCGGCCGGCGGGCGGCTGCGCGCCGGCGACGCGGAGGATGGAGGCGGTGAAGTCCATCGTGATGCAGACCTGTTCGCTGACGATGCCGCGCGGAATTTTCTCCGGCCAGCGAACAATGCCGGGCACGCGAATGCCGCCCTCGAACGTGCTGCCTTTGGTGCCGGAGAACGGCGCGTTGCGGGCGCTGCGCGTGCCGCCGTTGTCGCTGGTAAAAATCACCACGGTGTTGTCGGCCAACCGCCGGCGATCCAGCGCGTCCAGCACGCGGCCGATGCACTGGTCCATGCGCTCGATCATCGCGACATACACCTCGCGGGGCGCCTTTCCCTGCTCTTGCAGAGGCGAGTCGGCGGCCAGTGGCGTGGGGCGGAAATCCTTCGGCCCCTGAAACGGCGAGTGCGGCGCGGTGTAGGCCAGGCACAGGAAGAACGGTTTCCTGTCGCCGCGCTCGATGAAGCGGATGGCGTCGTCGGTGACCAGATCGGTGAAGTAGCCTTCGCGCCGGATCGGCTTGCCATCGAGATAGAGCGCAGGCGCGCCGTTGGTCTCGACGTGGTGGAAGTAGTCCATCCCGCCGCCGATGCAGTAAAAGGCGTGGTCAAAGCCGTGTTTGTTCGGCGCGAACTTCGGTTCGTAGCCCAAGTGCCATTTGCCGCAAAGCGCCGTGGCGTAGCCCGCGTCGCGCAGCATTCGAGCGATGGAGGTTTCCTCGACCGGCAGGCCGAGGTCGTGCGTCTCGCGCAGCCGGACCGCGTCGTCGTAACGGCCCACATTGCCGGTGCCAATGGCGCACTCTAGGCCGCCGACGCGCTGTTGATACCGTCCGGTCATGAACGCGGCGCGCGTGGGCGTGCATTCGGGGCCGTTGGCGTAGCACTGAGTCAACCGCACGCCGTCGGCCGCCAGTTGGTCGAGCACGGGCGTGCGGACGTCGTCGCGCCCGTAGCAACGCAGATCGCCATAACCGAGGTCGTCGGCGAGGATGAAAAGGATGTTCGGTTTGGAAGCCGCGGGCATGGTTGCGGCGAGCAAGAACGACGGCGCAAGCAGCAGCCCCGCAGAGACGACGCCGACGAGAAAGGCGGGCGTGACCATGCCGACGCCTCGCGCGATCGCGCGACGAAAGTGCGGACGGGTGGACCGCGTTCTCCGAACACGATGGCGCGTTTGCGGGAGAACGGGAAGCGCGTTCGGAGAACGCGCTCCACCTTGGGCAGGTGTGGGGGTCCTCATTTCGTGTTCGAGACCACGTTGCGGGCAGTGTGCTACGGGTTATTTCGCCTCCAGCAGTTTGCGCATTGCCTCCATCAACACGCCCTCGACCTCGGGCGCGACGGGAGAGGCGCGTTTGCTGGATTCGTAGCCGCCTTCCTCGTAGGCCCGCGCGGTGCAAATGTAGCCGGGGCCGTAGTCGCCATACGCGGCCATCGCCACATGGAGGTCGGGCCGCATTTTCTTGGCGGCGAGCTGATATTCCACGAACAGTTCGCCGGGCATGTGCAGCACCCGCGCGTCGCCGACGGCCAGCATCGCGATGGGGATGCGATGGCCGCTCTTGCAGCGCGCCAGCCACGCCAGATGATCGGCGGCGTCCAATGCGGTCTTCGGGTCGTTATGTTGCTCGACCTTGGCGCGCAGCGCGGCTTCGTCGAGATGACTGGCCAACGGCAACGCCACCGGCTCGACGCGCCACTGGACGCTTGCCTCGGTGACGGGAAACTTTTGCGTCGCGTCCCAGGCGCGCTTCATGCCGTCGGCCAGCCGCAACGCGAGCGCGACGCGGTTCTCGCGCGAGCCGTCGTTGTATTTGCCCGCGCCGATGTTGCCGCCGGCGCCGGTGAAATGCACGTGCAACGCCTCCGGCACGGCCTGCTGGCGGACGAAACGCGCGATGCCGGGAAAGTCGGGGCTGGGAATCCCCATGCGATAGTAGCTCTGCGGATGACAGGCGTAGTAGCTGAGCACGGCCAGCGGTTTCAGTTCGTCCGGCTTCGCCCCGCTCCAGAAACTCAACAGCGACACGCGCGGGTCAATGACGCCCTCCGGCTCCGCGCGCAGTTTCGGATCCTTGCACGCGGTGTAGCGCGTCGCGCGAATGCGGCCATCGGGACCGGGGATGCGACGGTTGGAAGCCACCTCCTTCACGTCGGCCTCGCCCCAACCGCAGTGAGTCACCGGTTGCGCTTTCGGGATGGCAGCCTTCACTGCCGCCGCCGTCCGCGCGAGCACTCTGCGCGCGAACGTGCCCTCGAACCGGCCGAGGTCTTTTGCTCCCGCTTCCTTCAACAAGCGTTCGGCCGTGAAATCGCAGCCGGGCGCGTCGTGCTGGTGCAGCGCGTGAACGGCCACCCGCTGCGGGGTGGTGCCGGCGGCCTTTGCCAGCGCTTCGCGAAAGGCGTCGTGCGCCTCGTTGCCGATGCCGATCCAGTCCACCGCGCACAAGACGATCGGTTCGCCCGCGCCGACGAGCACAATGCCGCGGCAGCGCAGCGACAGTTCGTCCACACGGATGACGGGATCGTAGGCCATCATCGAACCGACCGGCGGCGTGGCGTCCACGTCGAACGTGGCGAGTTTCAAGCCGCTTTCGGCGGCGATGGCATGGTGCGCCAGCAGCAGGCAGAACGCCGCCCCGGTCGCCCGAAGAAGTTTGTCAGACAATGTCTTCAAAATGCCGACGCATTTCCAAACGCCATCCCAGACGGCGAGGACAATGATGATCGGCAGCAGCAGGGCGAAGAGGGCGGGCAGATGATTGGGATCGGTGTTCATCATCCGGCGAGTGTGCGCCGACACACGCGGCCGTCAAGCGCAAACACTCTCCTTTCGGCCGGACTACAAGATGACGGGGATCCCCTTGCCACGCAGGTATTCTTTCACCTGTCGAATGCTCAGCGTGCGGAAGTGGAAGACCGACGCGGCCAGGACAATCTGGGCGCCGCCCTTCACCACGGCGTCATAGAAGTGCTCCAGTTTGCCGGCGCCACCGGAGGCGATCACGGGCAGCTTGACGGCATCTGAAATCGTGCGGGTGAATTCGAGATCGTAGCCCGCTTGAACCCGTGGTTGTTTCTGACTTGGCGGCGCGTTGTTGACGGGGAAGGCTATGCGGCCTATTTTTCTTGCCGCGGTTTGCCTGTTGAACTCACTGGAGAGTTTTCCCGCGCCAATTCCCTCAGCCGAACAAACTACCCGTTTGGGCAACACGCCCTGAAGATTTCGCCCAGCACACAGTCCAATGCGGCGCACGCAGAGAAAGGATCTGATTATGAAAACTAAACCCGAAATCCGAAGTTGAAGTGGGGAATGGATCATGTTGTGGCTTGGAAAGCCGTTGGATCAATGGAGGCCGCAGCCAACTTCGGCGAGGTTGGATCGGACCACTGCATGATCGCCTCCAGCAACGGCTTGTGTTTGTCCAGACCGCCCCACGCCGCCGACAAATGCAACACCGCCCGCCGTCCGCCTCGGCCCAGCACCGCCCCGCACAGAAACACCGCCGCCCGCAGCGTCGCCGGTTGCCGATACGCCGCCCCCGGCGCGATCTGTTGCGGGTAGAGGCTCAGCAGGTTGAAGCTTAGCAGCACCGCCAGAAACGCCGCCTCCGTCGCGAAGAAACTCTGCATGCAGAACCCCTGGGCCGCCAAGTCGCTCTTGAGCTCCTCGATCCGCTGTTCCACCGTCGCCCGGCCGTTGTAGTCGCGCCACAGCGTCAGCGGCTCCTGCGGGCGGTTGGTTACAAAGATTCGAAACCGGTAGCCCGGCACCTCCAGCAGCTTGCGGCCCACCGCTTCCTTCTGCTCGCGCACCCGTTCGCACACCACCACGAAACGCCGCTCGCTCGCCCAGCCCAGCAAGCGCGCCCGAAACTCCCCCACCGCGTAGTGCGCATCCAACGCCGTCCACTGGCGCAGCGCCGCCACTTGCTGCTGGATGCGGCGGGTCATCCGCGCCACGATCACGGAGGGCAAGCCGCGTTCTTCCAGAAACGCCAGCAGCGTTTCCTCCAAGAAGCCGGCGTCGGCGCGCACCGTGCGCACCCGCCAGCCGGCCGGCAGCAACGCGAGGGCTTCCCGCAGGAACTCCACCACGCCGCGGGCGCTGCTGGTATTGCCGCTGCGCAGCCAGCCGTGGAGCACGCAGGGGGCTTCCGCCAACACGGCCAGTAGCGGATGATGGCTGCGGCGGCCGGGTCGGCGCGGGTTGTAACCCTTGGCAGCGCCTTGCTGGCGACCGCTGCGCTGGAAGAGGGTGGAGTCCAAGTCCAGGCTGGCCCCCGCCGCGGGGCAGGAGAACTTCGCCAACAGCCAACGGCTCAACGGACGCCAAAAGCTCTCGATGGTGGGCTGAGAGAAGCGGCGAAAGAAATTGCGGACGGTATCGGTGCCCGGGAAACGGCGGATGCCGAGCAGGGCGTGGAGCGCCTTGTCGGCGCGCAGCCAGTCGGTGTGGGCAAAGCGGCGGGCGCCGGCGATGACCGCGAGCAGAAAGGCCACCAGCGTGTGGGCGGGCGGGAGGGCGTTGGGGCTGCGCAACTGGGAGGGCATCGTGGCGGCCAGTTGCTGCGGGAGGGCGAGGCGTTGGAGGAACTCCAGGAAACTGACCAAACCGCCGAAGGGGGGTGACGGGCTTGGGGGTGGAACGCAAAAGGACTTGTTTGGCGTTGAAAAGCGGGCGAAGAAGCAGGGGCATCGTTTTGTGCAGGGTTGAAGTTGAGTTGTTGGTATCCAACTCAACTCAACCAAAGCCCTTCCCGCAAAACGATGCCTTTCTAATCTCGGATTTCGGGCTAAGAGCCTGTCGGACTTATTTCGAGGAACGTTGGCAGCGGTTTGAACACGCCAGCGGGTCTCGCAGTCCATAACAGCACCATGGCGCACCGTTTCAAGAACACCGACCGCCTCACCCCCCTGCTCCTGCCCCCGGACCTGCGCGACTGGGTGCCCGAAGACGACTTGGTCCACTTCGTCCTGCACGCCGTCGAACGGCTGCCCCTGAGCACCTTTGCCGTCAACCATAAGGGCTGCGGCGACGAACAATACCCGCCCCACATGATGCTGGCCTTGCTCATCTACTGCTACGCCAACGGCATCTTCAGCTCCCGGCGCATTGAGCGGGCCACCTACCGGGACATCGCCGTGCGCTACCTCACCGCCGACACCCATCCGGACCACGACACCATCTGCGCCTTTCGGCGGAACAACTTGGAAGCCATCGCGGCGGCCTTTGTGGAGGTGCTGGAGTTGGCCAAGGAGTTGAAACTGCTCAAGCTGGGCACGGTCAGCCTGGACGGCACGCACATCAAGGCCAACGCCTCCAAGGACCAGAACGTCACCTACCAACGGGCCCAGGAACTGCGGGCGCAGTTGCGCCAGGACGTGCAGGCGCTGCTGGCCCAGGCCGAGCAGGTCAAGTCCAGATTTTCCTGTAAAATGGGCGAGTGGGTGCAGGCACAACAATCATTGGGATTTAGGTTAAGCAGCCATCGGCATGGCCGCGGTGTCCGTCGGCGTTTTCTTCTTCAAGGCTTCCAGTTGCTGGGTCAGCGCCGGCGTCATCTGCACCCCGCGCCAGGCGGCCGAGGCGTCCACCAGCACCGCAAAGAGCAGACTCATCCCGGAGCGCTCGTTCAAGAAGCGCGGGATGACCTTGCTGCGTCGCCGCCCTTCCCCAAAGCTGTCTCTTATACACATCT
>JAOACV010000017.1 GCA_026417675.1 Verrucomicrobiia bacterium | reverse complement strand
GTCTCCAGCCACGCGAAGAACCGTTTCAGGCCATACCATTTGCGGTCCTCCCAACGGCCTTCGCCCTCGATGACCCAGCGTTTCCATTTCTCCGGCAGCTTCTCCCACGGCACGTCGGTCGGGCAGCCCGCGCGCGGCGCGAACTCCATCAGGTCGTCCTGACACTCGCGGTAACTCTCGCTCTGCCAGATTTTGATCGCGCCGCCGGCCAGCGTCAGCGTCGGGTCGGGCACGACGCGGTCGTAGTCAATCTCGATGGTGCGCCCAAAGCCGCGGCAGCGGCCGCAGGCGCCGAGCGCCGAGTTGAAGGAGAAGAGGTTCGGCGACGGGTCGCGGTAGTGGATGTCGCAGTCGGGGCAGTGGAGGTCGGAGGAGAAGTTAAGAGTTAAGCGTTGAGCGTTGAGCGTTCGGATTTGGACACGACCTTTGCCGAACTTGAGCGCAGTTTCCAGAGCTTCGACGGCGCGGGCGCGGCTGGTGGGTTCGATACGGACGCGGTCGGCGATGATGTCGAGCGCGGCGCCGGGTTTGATGGCGCGCGGATTTTCGTCGAGACGCACGACTTCGCCACCGACCAGCGCGCGCTGAAAACCTTGTTTGGCCAGCAGGTCGCGGGCTTCCTCGGCCTTGAAGGACTTCGGAATGGGGCAGGGAAAGGTCACCAGCACTTCCTGCTTGGCGGCTTGCAGAGTGAGTGTCTGCCAGATCGTGTCGGCGTTGTCGCGGCGGACGGGCTTGCCGCAGCCGCGGCAGTTGAGCGTGGCGGCGCGGGCGTAGAGCAGTTTGATGTGGTCGCACAGCTCGGTCATGGTGCCGACGGTGCTGCGCGAGGTGCGGACGGGGTTGGTCTGGTCAATCGCGACGGCGGGCGGGATACCGACGATGCGGTCCACGCGCGGCTTGTCCATGCGGTCGAGGAATTGCCGCGCGTAAGGCGAGAACGTCTCGACGTAGCGGCGCTGGCCCTCGGCGTAGAGCGTGTCGAAGGCGAGCGAGCTTTTCCCGCTGCCGCTGACGCCCGTGACGACGATGAAGCGGTTCAGCGGCAGCCTGAGGTTCAATCCTTTCAGGTTGTTCTGCCGCGCGCCTTCAACGAGGATAAAGTCACCGTCGGACATGCACCGCGACTATAGGCAGGCGGGCAGGTTTTTCAACGACCGCGGACGGCCTGTCTCCGTCTTGTTTCAGGCCGGTTGCTTTGCCGCAGCGACTCTGATAGAAGGCTGCGTGATGAATCCGTTTCGATCAGAGACGCCGTGGGATTACGAATACGGTTTCTACTGGACGCTGGGTTTTCTTGTGTTCGTCGTGCTGAGCGCGGCCCTGATGATATGGGTGCGGCGGCGGCAAGGTCCGGCGCGCAACCGTTATGTCTACTGGTCGTTGACAATGACTTTGCTGGCGCTGGTGCCGGTGGAACAACTGCTCGGTCCCTGGCTGTCGCCCAGCCGCGCCTACCAATTGTCGCTGCTCACCCACCGCGCCCGTTACGTACTGGGAGGCCTCGGCGTTCTGTTTGCGCTGATGGCGTTCGCGCGCATCTACTGGCCGCGCCGGCATCGTCCGGTCGGCGGTCAACTGGGCGGCGCGCTGGGGCTGGTCTTGGGCGGCTTGGTTTGCTTTTTCAACAACACCCAGCAGCTCTGGCCGGTCGAGCGTCCGCCGGAAATGCGGGAGCCGCCCAATGTGCCGATGGCCCGCGGCGGTTACGTGGTCACCCGGCCGAACCTCGGTTTCGGTTTCGTGGTGCCCTCGCGCGACTGGTCGGAAGAACCGGCCTTGGTCCGCGCCGCGGGCGCCGTCGCGGAACTGACGCAGCGGACATTGCGCGCCCGCACGCGCGTCTTCGCCGAGTCGGGCAAGACCTCGCTGCTAAGGGCGCGCGACCGCTGTGTGGCTGACCTGCACGCGATCAACCCCGAGGTGGTCATCGAGCGCGAGGAGAAGCTGACCGTCAACAATATGGAGGCGGTGCGGATCACGGCGCGCGGCATGCGGGAAAAAAGCGAGACGCGGTTCTTCTGCACGGTTTACCTAGCGGGCGACGCGACCTACCGCATCATCTCTTGGGCGCCCGCCGCGGTGTATCCGCAAGTCCGGGACGACATCGAATACCTGCACGGCTCCGTTCAGTTGCTCACGCGCAAGCAGAAATGAGCGCGCGGAGGTGACGGGGTAGCGGCGCCGGCTCGGCTCGCGTTTCGCGAACCCGATGATCCGGGCAAAGCGAAAGAATCGCGTTCGGAGAACGCGACCCACCCGAATAACCGACAGCGCGATCTTGCAGCCGCCATGATCGCGGGAGGGCCGAATGACAGCTTGGGACTCGTGATGCGTCTTCGTCTCGAATCACGGGTTGCAGGTCACGAATCCAGAGTTCGCAAAACCATCCCATCGCACGGGCCGGCGCGGCAGCTTCGCGAGATCGAATCGTCCGATCAACTCCGCGGGCATGAGCTGCTCGCCTGGCGCGGCCCAGCCGCAACTTGCGGCGAGCGCGCCGATCACCTGCGCCGCGGGCACGCCAGCCTCGCGCAATGCGGCCAGCCGTGTCGAATCGCGACGCTTGGCCATGCGCTGGCCTGCGGCGTCGAGCACCAGCGGCACGTGCATGAACCGCGGTGGCGTCAGGCCGAGCGCCCGGTAGAGCAACAGTTGGCGCGGCGCGGACGTGAGCAGGTCATCGCCGCGCACGACCTCGGTGACGCCCTGGGCGTGATCGTCCACGATGGTGGCAAGTTGATAGGCGGCGATGCCGTCGTTGCGGAAAACGATGAAATCGCCGAGCTGCCGCGCCGCGTCAAAGACGCAGCGGCCATGCAGCGCGTCCTCGAACTCGACGCGCGACTCCCCCGTGTCCGTCGCGAAGCGCCAACTGGGCGGCTGGTCGGCGCGCTTTTGCGCGCTGTGTTCCTTGCGTGGTCTCCTGCGGCATGTGCCGGGATAGACCGGCCCCTCCTCGCCCTCGTGAGGCGCCCGCGCCGCGGCCGCAACCTCGCGCCGGCTGCAAACGCATGGGTAAACGCGCCCAGCCGCGCGCAGTGTTTCCAGCGCCGCCCGATACGCGTCGCCGCGCCGACTCTGGAACATCGGCTCGCCGTCCCATTCCAGCCCCAGCCAGCGCAGGTCCGCCATCGCCTGTTCGACATAGCCCGGCTTCACGCGCGGCGCGTCCAAATCATCCATCCGCAACACCACCCGCCCGCCCTGCGACCGCGCCGACAGCCACGCGATAAGAAAGGTGCGGGCGTTGCCCAGATGCAGCGCGCCGCTGGGCGTGGGTGCCAGACGACCGACAACCGATTGTGGATTGGGGAGTGTGGATTGCTTATTGGCGTGAGAGTCCATGAATGATCGAAGTGTTTCGAGTCAGGACTCCGGACGCCGGCGTTGGCGGCCTTCGGTTCGCGCGCGGCTACTTGGGCGCTTGATAGCCGAGGTTGATGGCGCGGCGCATGTCGCGATAGGAACCGGCGTTGTCGCCGGTGTTGGCCAGCGCCTGGCTGCGCAACACCAGCGCCTGGATGTTGTTCGGGTCCACGGTCAGCAGCCGGTTCAGGGTGGCGACGGCCCCGGCGTAGTCGCCCGCGCCGGATTGCGCCTGCGCGGCCGGCAGCAATGCGGCCGGATCGTCGGGCCGGAGTGAAACCACCTGCGCGGCGGTTCGCGACGCGGCGCGGAAATCGCGGCGCTCGACTTCCAGTTGCAGTTTCAGGATCGCCGCGGCTGCGTCGGCCGGATTGGCCTTGAGCGCCGCCTCTACCTCGCGCAGGGCGCCGCTGCGGTCGTTGCGGCTGAGGAGTTCGCGCGCCCGGGTTACGCCGGGCGTGTCGGGCGGAGGCGGCACCGTCTTGGCGGCGGGCAACGCGCCCTTGACCTGCGCCACGGGCACAAAGCGCACGATATCGCGGCGGGCGATGCCGGCGCCACGAAGAACCTTCGCGACGGCGAATTTCGGTTGCACCTCACTCACCTCGACCGCGCCGATTTCCTTGCGCGGCGCGCCGAGTGGCAGGCCGGTGGCGGGGTCCACCATCGCCTCGCCCTCGCGGAAGACCACGAAACAGTCGCCCACCGCGATGCCTTGCTGCTCGCCAGCGTTGATGTAGATGTCGCTGTCCTTGGCGTCAATGACACGGCCTTCCCACGGCACGTCCTGCAACCGCTGGCAGATGAACAGCACCGCCTTGTCAATCGCCTCCTGGGTGGCCTGGCCGAGCGGCGTTTTCACAAACGCCTTGCTCCCAAACGCCCACTCTCTTTCGGCGTAGGCGAGGCCCAGCGCGCGCTTCTCCGCCTTGCCCTCAATCTGCTGGCTGTCCAGCACTTGCCCGGTGGTGGAGTCCACCACCCGGATGACGATGGTGACCTTCGCCTCGGCGTGCGCCATGCTGAGGTTGAATCCCTGGTAGCCAAACGCCTGGCTCTGCTCCTGCGTCTCGCTGAAGTCCACCACCGTGCCATAGATCAGCGCCTGCGTGTTCAGCACCCGCCCGATCTTCGGGGCGCCGGCCTCCACAGTGCGCCCGGTCTGGGCAAAGTCCTGCTCCTTGAGCACGTCGCGGATCTGCTGGCGCTCCACCACGATGAACCGTTCGCTGCGGATGAGCGCGTCGGTCAGCGAGTCGGCCATGCCCGTGCCCAGTTCCATCTTGCCCTTGTAGTTGGACTTGTTTTGGAAATCCATGACCGCGATGAGCTTCTTCGGTCCGTAGTAAGGGGGCAACTGCGCCAGGATGCCGAGCTGGGCCGCGCGGCGTTGTTGCGCAGGCGAGGCGCCGGCCCCGGTCCCGCTGCTGGCGCAACCGGCCAGCAAGGCCGCGACGGCGAGCGAGGCGGCCATCAAAGCGATGCGATGCATGTTCATGGGTTTCTACGGATCAAATGGCGCGGCAGTTGTAGGGCGCGGGCGCGCAGCTTGTCAAGACGGCCCGTCATGGCGTGGCCGTCCCGCGCGGAAAGACCACGCGCGCGGCTTCGCCCCGTGCCTCGCCGTAGAAATACATCCCGACCTCCCGGGTGCTCGGCGGATAGTTCGAGTCGCCGTAACTCCAAAGCAACTGAAAGTCGCCGGGGCCGCGCTGATGACCGAAAACGACCTTGACACAATTGTGGCTGAGCGGCGAGCCGCGCGTGATGTGCCTCGTATGCGCCCATGTCTTGCCGCCGTCGCTCGATCGCCATTCCTCGATCTCGCCGCCGTCCTCCTGCGGTTGCGTCGCGGTCGTCGGTCCATAGACCCGAAAATCCTCAGGGTTGCGAATCACCAGCCCGCCGTCGTCATACATATGGTCGCTCGCAGCCACGTCGCTGACGTCCCACCGCCCGCCGGCGTGACGGGCGAACTTCCACGCGCTCGCGTAGGTCGCCACATCGGCGTCAATAAACAGGATGCAGGGGTTGCCCTGCGGGTCGAGTTGAATGTCCTTCAGCCACACGCCGTGCTGGCCGCTGTCGTAGATTTTCTCCGCCGCCGCCTCGGTGATCGGCAGCGTGTAGTGCGTGCCGTCCGAGCGTTTCCATGTGGCCCCGCCATCCTCGGAACGGGCGTAATAGACGTTGTAGCGTCGCGCCCAGAGATGCTTCTCCTTCTGCTCCTTTTCCGTGCCGCCGCCGAGCCGCGACCATGTGATGTGAATCTTCCGCGGATACGCGCCTTCCTCGGCGATGGTGATGGCATAGGCCGTGGCATCCTGAAACCTGACCAGGTCGGTCGGCGCGTCCCACGTGCTGCCGCCGTCGCGCGAGACGCTGAACCGCCAGCCGGGCGGCTGGCCTGCCGCGTCCTTCGATTCGCGCACCGCCGACAACGGCTGGCCGCGCCAGGACACGAAGAGTTCGCCCGCTTTAAGCTGCCACGGTTGCGGGTAGGTTGTCTTCTCGTCCGGCAAGTCAGGCTTCCGGATCCAAGCCGATATGTCATACGCCGCCGCCGACTTCACGACGCGCGTCGGATGACCGTGCGCGCCGTAGAAGATGTAGAGGTGGCCGTCCCCGGCCACATGCAACGTCGGATTCCGATGCGCGTCGCCGTCGCGATTGCCGCCAACGACCACGGGCCTTGCGAAGACGCGCCGGGCATGATCGTAGAAACTGATCGTGGGCGCGTTGGTGGCGTTGCCATAGACGAAGAAGGTCTTGTTCACCGCCGGCGCGAATACCGCCATCGGCCGGTGCCAGACCGAGTAAGTCGCCATGGGGCCGGAATACACGTAGCGGTGCCCCGGCAATGTATTCGCTGTGCCGGAGGCATACCACACCCCGCAGCATTCCGGCCGCGTCTCCGCCGCAAAGTCGCGTGCCGACAACGGCAGCAGCGCTCCGCATACCGTAACGACCAACCATCGCATTCTCATGGTCGCCTCTTCGTCCGCAGTTCACCGCAAAACAGGGTCCGATGCGAGAAAATAACCATCCTGATCCCCGGCCGCATCAGGATCGCCCGGCGTCCGAGGCGGATCGCGTTCTCCGGGCGCGATCCACCGCAGCTTGCGGCGGGCCGGCGATTTCCACTCGATGAGCAGTCTCAGGTTGACACCGGCCGGCGGGCATGAAATGCTAACGGCACGCTTGCCCCCCAAGATTGCGCGTCGCGCGCGGCCTTGGGGGCTGGCGTTATGGACGAAAGTAATGACCGAAAACAACCAAGGCGTTGGTTCGTGCTTGCAGGCCGGCGGGTGCCGGGCCGGAAGCGGTGCTGCGCCTGCAACGAAGTGAGGTCTGCGTCGTGCCTGTTCCGTTATCGCTAGGTTTGACCATCGCCAAATACGTTGTCAGCCAGAAGCTGAAGGGCAACAAGCGTTACCCGCTCGTGCTGATGCTGGAGCCGTTGCTGCAGTGCAACCTGGAGTGCGCCGGCTGCGGGAAAATCCAGTATCCCGAGCACGTCTTGAAGCGCCGGTTGACGCCGGAACAGTGTTTCAAGGCGGTTGAGGAGTGCGGCGCGCCTGTCGTCAGCTTGCCGGGCGGCGAGCCGCTCATCCACCCGGAGATCAAGGAGATCGTCGAGGGCTTGGTGGCACGCAAGAAATACGTTTATCTCTGCACCAACGCCGTGCTGCTCAAGCGGAAAATGGACCTGTTCAAGCCCTCGAAGTTTCTCGCCTTCAGCGTGCATCTGGACGGCCTGAGGGAGGAGCACGACCACGCCGTGTGCCGCGAGGGCGTGTTTGATGTGGCGGTGGACGCGATCAAGGAGGCGTTGAAGCGCGGGTTCCGCGTGACGACCAACGCGACGTTGTTCGAGGGCGCCGACCCGGAGCGTGTGCGGGCGATGTTTGATTTCCTCACCGACCTCGGCGTGGAGGGCATGATGATCTCGCCCGGCTACAGCTACAGCCACGCGCCGGACCAGCATCATTTCCTGAAACGCGCGCGCACGCACGAGTTGTTCCACAAGATTCTGACCAAACCGAAGAAGGCGTGGCAGTTCAACCAGTCGCCGCTGTTTTTGGAGTTCCTGATGGGCCACCGCGACTACGACTGCACGCCGTGGGGCACGCCGACCTACAACATCTTCGGCTGGCAGAAACCGTGTTACCTGCTGCAGGACGGTTACACGCGCACATTCAAGCAGATGATCGAACAAACCGAGTGGCATCGCTACGGCTACCGCTCCGGCAACCCGCATTGCCGCGACTGCATGGTCCACTCCGGCTACGAACCCACGGCGGTCAACGACACCTTCGGTTCCTGGAGAGCGTTCGTCCGCACCGTGAAACTCACCCTCTTCGGCGGCATCGGCGACGGCTACGACGGCGAGAAGCGCCTCGGCCTCAACGGCAACGGCCAGGGCGCGACCTGCGAATGCGGCAGCCAGCCGTCGGGGAAACCCGTCGAGCTTGCGGGCGCGAAGCAGTAGCCGGGAGTTGAAACGCGCATGACCCCCTCGGAGCTGGCTGACGCCATCGAGAAGGCCTTCGACTACCGTGGGGACGTCACTGTGGACCTCAAGGACGGCCGTCAAATCGTTGGTTACCTCGCCAACCGCGAGCATCACGGCACGCCCGACCATGCGGAGCCGTTTGTGGAACTGATGCTGCCCCACCAGCCGGAGTTGCTGCGCCTTTGTTACCGCGACATCGCCAACGTGCGCCTGACCGGCGAGGACGCCGCCGCCGGCAAATCCTGGGAGGAATGGGTGGCCAGAGAAGCGGCAAAGAAAAAAACGGGCAAGGCTTGAATTTCAGTCAAGGCAGGCCCACACTGGCCCCCGTCGGTTAGGCGGCCGGAGCGAGGCATGGCCGACGGTGTTGACATGCTCAGGCAAGTGCCCATAGCCATTCAAGTCGCCGTTCGCGAGGAGCTGAACCCGATTCTCAGGCGTCTCGACGTGGAGGAGGTCTTCCACGAGGTCACCTGGGAACAGCGGCGCAGCCTCAAACACGCGCACCACGATCACTTGCGTTTCTTCATCGGCACGCTCAATGGCGTGCGGGTCGTGCTCTTTCGCACCGGGGTGGGCCGCCTGCGCGCGCGGGAGATCATCCGCATCTTCTTCGAGCACTTCGAGCCGGGCGTTTTCATCTCGGCCGGCTTTGGAGGGGCGCTGACGCCCGACCTGCGGGTGGGCGACATCGTTCTGGCCACCAGTATTTGCGAACTGCAATCCGGCCGCTGCGACTGGGAAGGTTTTGTGCCGTCGCTTAACAGCGAGGTCGAGTTCCGCAAAGGCCGGCTAATCACGGCCGACGAAATGATTATCTATGGACGCGATAAAGCCCGCATCGGCCGGGATCACCAGGCCGTTGTCGTGGACATGGAGACCAGCGCCGTGGCGGCGTTGTGCCAGCGGCGCGGCGTGCTCATGATTGGCGTCCGCACGATCTCCGACCGCGCCGACGAGGACCTGCCGCCGGAGATCAACACCTTCTTCGACAATGGCCAGGTTCGCCCCGCTTACGTGGCCAAGGCCATCCTCGCCCACCCGCCGACCGTCTTCGGCTTGTTCCGGCTCGCCAAGAACGTCTGGCGCGCCGGCGACGATCTGGCCGCGTTCCTGGAAAAACTCGTCAAGGTCGTGCCGGTGGCCAACAACGGCTCCAACCACCATCAGGGGCAGACCGGAGCCGGCGCCTCCCCAAGCCTGGGAAAAACACCTCCTCCGAAAGGGTAAGGCTGCTTGGGACCGGCAGTCGTTGCGTAAGGCGCCACATATCCAAGCCCAACGCGACGCCGCGCGGCGTCACGCCCAAGCATAGCCGGGTTTGTTGTAGGCCAGGAACACGTCGCTGTCGTGGAGCGCAATCTGCATCGCGCGCCGCTCCGAGTCCTCCATCGGCTTGAAGTTGTAGCAGACCTCCAGATTCTGGCGAAGCTGCGCGTAGCTGGCCACGCCGCTGGTGGCGGTGTGAATCGGCAGCGACAACGCGTATCGCAGCAGTTTGTCGGCGGGCCCCTTGCCCTTGTCGGCGCCGACGAGTTTTGCGGGCAGGCCGTCCATGGTGGTCTGGTTATACTTCGTCGCGCCGCCCATGATTTTCATGGCGATGATGCCGAGGTTTTGCTTCTGCGCCACGGGCAACACCAATTCTTCGTATCCTTGGCGCTCCTTGGTCGGGTTGAATGTCGCCAGCACCGTGTCGAACTCATACATCTCCAGCGCCTCTTTCAACAACGCCGCGCTCAGGTGCGTCGTGATGCCGATGAATCGAAACACCTTCTGATCCTTCAGCTTGCGCGCCAGCGTGTAAATCCCGTCGGGCTTGCCGAAGCTCTTGAGGTCGTCCTTCTTCGGATCAATGCAGTGAATCTGGAAACCGTCGAGGTAGTCGGTCTGGAGAAGTTTCAGGCTCGTCTCGATGTCGCGCATCGCCTCGTCGCGGTCGCGCTTCATTGATTTGGTGTTGAGAAAGACCTCCTTGCGGCGTTTCACCAGCGCCTTGCCGAACCGCCGCTCGCTGCTGCGCGGGTCGTCGGTGTGTTGATAGACCGGCGCGGTGTCGAGGTAGTTGATGCCGCTGTCCATGCAGTCATGGATGAACTTCACTGCCAGCTCGTCGCTCGGAAAATCCACCACCGCGCTGTAGCCGCCGAGCGCCATGATGCCAACCGTCACGCCGGTCTTGCCGAGCACGCGCGTGGGCATCCGGCCCGCCGGCCGTTGGAACGCCGCCGCCTCCGCCTCCAGCCTCGCCAAGACCGCGCCAGCGGCTCCGGCAGCGCTGACTTTCAGAAAATCCCGTCGCGTGAATTGAGTCGTCATCATCGTTCTCCATGTTGGCCGGCCGCCGAATCGGCCGCCTCGGTTGAACCCGGCCGACCAGGCTGCGGCTAAGCATAGCGCGAAGATGAACCAGCGCAACTCTGACCGCCGCGGAAGGACACGATCTGCTGTCATGCCGGGGTTGATGTTCGCGCGTTACATGGCATGATTCATCGCGCCCAGAATTCCGCCATGACCTTTCGCAAGATTCTGCAAGCCCGCCTCGTCACGCCGACGATCGCCGGCGCGCTTCTGGTCGCCGAGGGTTGCGCGGTTCGGCCATTGTCGCGGATGGAGTGGTTGGCCGTCGCCCACGACGGCAAGGGGTTCGTTTCGCAGCCGTCGGGCAGACCATTCACGCCCTGGGGCTTCAACTACGACCACGACGAGCGGGGCCGGTTGCTCGAAGACTACTGGGAGTCCGAATGGACGAAGGTAGAGGAGGATTTCCGCGAGATGCGGCGGCTCGGCGCGAACGTCGTGCGCGTCCATCTGCAGTTGGCGAAATTCGTCTCGCTGAAATCCGGACGGCCCGTCTCCAAAGTGGAACCGAACGAGCGGGCGTTGAAGCAACTGGGCCGGCTTGTGCAACTGGCCGAGAGGGTCGGGCTGTATCTGGATGTGACGGGCCTGGGTTGTTACCACAAGGCCGACGTGCCGGCGTGGTATGACGCGCTTTCTGAGGACGACCGATGGGCCGTGCAGGCGCGGTTTTGGCAAGCCGTGGCCGGCGTGTGCCGCGACAGCCCGGCGATTTTTTGCTACGACCTGATGAACGAGCCGGTTGCGCCGGCAGGACCGAAAAAAGGGACCGAGTGGTTGGGGCCGGCCTTCGCCGGCAAACATTTCGTCCAATGGATCTCGCAGGAAACCAAGGGACGCGAGCGGCCCACCATCGCGCGCGAATGGATCCGGCGCCTGACGCGGGCGATTCGCGAAGCGGACCGGCGGCACTTGATCACGGTCGGGCTGGTGCCGTGGAGCCTGCCCGGCCGCGGCCTCGATTCCGGTTTTCATCCCGAGGCGATCGTGGACGATCTGGATTTCATCAGCGTGCATCTCTATCCGGAGCGCGGCAAGGTCTCGGAGGAAATCGAGACGCTGAAGGCGTTTGTCGTCGGCAAGCCGGTCGTGGTGGAGGAGACGTTCCCCTTGAAGTGTTCGCCGGAGGAGTTCACGGCGTTCGTGGAGCGTTCGCGGGGCATCGCATCGGGCTGGATCGGATTCTACTGGGGCCGGACGCCGGAGGAGTTGCGCGCGTCCAACCAAATCGCCGACGCCTTGATGCTGAAATGGTTGGAGCTTTTCGAGAAGCTGAATCCGAATCGGTGAGGCGCGCAAAGTCGCGCGTGGCGTGGTTTTCCCAGATCGGGAAAGCGACGTTTCACGTTCGTGAATCGTAACGGCCGCGCAGGTTGTTCCACCACACGCGCACCGCGTCGCAGAAACACCGCCAGGGGTCTCTGAGCGGATGCACGCTGGTCTCGCCGCGATGGTGCCAGTCCACCGGCATTTCCTTGATCCGGTAACCGGCCTTCTGTGCCAGAAACAACAGCTCGACATCAAACCCGGTCACCATCGCGCCCTTGATGGTCGGCGCATCGGGACCGTAAAGGCGCGAGCGCGCAAACAACTCGCGGATGACCTCCCGGCGAAACGCCTTGAACCCGCATTGCGTGTCGCGAATGCCATGCACCGTCAGCAGCCGCACCAGCCAGTTATACACCACTCCCATCACGCGCCGGTGGAAACGCCGGGTCACGTCGCGTCCGCCGGCCAAGGCGCGGGACCCGATGACGATGTCGTAGCCCTGCTCGAACCACGGCAGCAACCGCCCCGTCTCCTCCACCGGCGTGGCCAGGTCGGCGTCCATGAACAGGACGATGCGCCCGCGCCCGGCCAGCATGCCAGTGCGCACGGCGAAACCCTTTCCGCGGTGATCGTTGCGGATGAGCTTGACGCAGGGGTGTGTCGCGCAAAACGATTCGACGATCTCCGCGCTGCGGTCCGTGCTGCCGTCGTCCACGACGATCAGCTCGCTGGTGTAGGACTGCCGGGCGAGGTAGGCGGCGACGGTTTGAAGCGTTTGCGCCAGCCGTCGCGCCTCGTTATAGACCGGGATGACGACCGAAAGAAAAGGCGGCGCATCTGCAGCGTGGCTCGTGTCCATCTCTGATTCGGGTTTCACACGTGGCCGTCATTCTACCCAAAGCTCCCAGAAAGACAAACAACGACGGCGCGAAGCCCAAGAGGACCGCTCCGATGCGGGGTGGCAGGAGAGCGCGACCGCAGACGGCGGCCCTGCCGCCTCACTTTGACTTCCGCTTCTTTACCGACTTGGGCGGACTTTTCGGAGCGGGAAGCACGGCGTCCATCTGTTTACGCCATTCCAGGATGCGGTTGAGGGCTGCGGCGTCGGCGGTGGAGGCGTTGTAGAGCGACACGTCCAGGTCTTCGTAGAGCAGCTTGTGCAGCGCGGGGTCGAAGTCCGGGTTGGGCGTGTTGGTTTGCACGCCGGCGCTCTCGCGGAACCTGGCGAGGAGGGCGCGAAGGTCTTTGACGCGATCCGGCTCCTTCGCGGCGAGGTCGGTTTTCTCGCCGGCGTCCAGGCCGAGGTGGTAGAGTTCGGCGCGGTTGTTCTCGTAGAACTCGATCAGCATCCAGTCGCCGAGACGCGCCGCGCCGGAGGGCTGGCCGCCCTGGTTGTTGTAGTGCGGGAAGTGCCAGAAGAACGGACGGGGCCGTTCTTCCTCGCGTCCGGTCAGCAGACCGACCATGCTGCT
>JAOACV010000179.1 GCA_026417675.1 Verrucomicrobiia bacterium | reverse complement strand
CGGGCCACACCACCGGCCGGCGCAAGGCGAAATACTCCACCGCCGTCAGCGCGTAGACCGCCATCTGCAACACCAGAAACACGAAGAACGTCCACGGCTGGCGTTTCTCGCCGCGCGCCGCGCGACGGCTCGCGCCCGTCTCCCACAGCCGCTCCAAACCGGCTGCCAGAAGGAACGCCACCAAGCAAATGCCGAAGTTCATGCTGCCGTGTCATGCTAACGATTTGCCGTCTACACTTCAAAAGGAAATCTCGCCGTCTGGACGCGGGCTCGGACATCCGGCGAGCGCGTTCGAAGAACGCGCTTAACCTTCGGCTGCGGCTCAAGAAAAGCGTCCTTGCCGCTTGTGGCGGCCCTCGGCTAAGGTTCCGGACCGTCCCAGCGGGACATGCGATGAAGATTTCCTACAACTGGCTGAAAGACTACGTCGAGTTCGACTGGCCGCCGGAGCATCTGGCCGAGCGGCTGACCATGTGCGGCATTGAGGTCGAGGGCGTCGAGCAGGTCGGTGCGCGCTTCGATCACGTCGTCGTCGCGCAGATTCTGAGCGTGGACAGGCATCCCAACGCCGACCGGCTGACCGTCTGCCGCGTCACCGACGGCGCGACCGAGCGGCAGATCGTCTGCGGCGCAACCAATCACAAGGCGGGCGACAAGATTGCGCTGGCGTTGCCGGGTGCGGTCTTGCCGGGCGATTTCAAGATCAAGATCAGCAAGATTCGCGGCGTCGAGAGCCACGGCATGATGTGCTCGCCAAAGGAACTCGGCCTCGCCGAGGACGCGCAGGGACTGCTCATCCTCGAGCCTGCGGCACGCCTCGGCGCGCCGATCAACGAGGTGCTGGGCGGCAGCGACACGGTTTTTGAACTGGAGATCACGCCGAATCGGCCCGACTTGCTGAGCGTCATCGGCATTGCCCGCGAAGTTGCCGCGCTCACCGGCAATCCAGTCAGGTTGCCTGCCGTGGAGTTTTCCGAAACGGGCGAGCCGATCGAGTCGCTGACCAAGATTCGCGTGGACGCGCCTGAGTTTTGTCCGCGTTACACCGCGCGCGTCGTGCGGGGCGTCAAGATCGGCCCCAGCCCGAAATGGCTCGCGACGCTGCTGGAAAAGCTCGGCGTCCGCTCGATCAACAACGTCGTGGACGTGACCAATTTCGTGCTGTTGGAGTGCGGTCATCCGTTGCACGCGTTCGACTACAACCTGCTGGCCGGCCGCGAGATCATCGTGCGGCGCGCGCGGCCGGGCGAGTGCCTCGTCACGATAGACGGCAAGAACCGCACGCTCGACGATCAAATGCTGGTCATTGCCGACGCGGAGAAACCGGTGGCGCTTGCGGGCGTCATGGGCGGCCAGCACAGCGAGATCAATG
Organism: Verrucomicrobiia bacterium; assembly: GCA_026417675.1. Classification (GTDB taxonomy): domain Bacteria; phylum Verrucomicrobiota; class Verrucomicrobiia; order CAIQCK01; family CAIQCK01; genus JAOACV01. The sequence goes on along the minus strand of JAOACV010000179.1, from coordinate 4,710 downwards.
AGCGCACGGTGGACGTGCTGCTGGAGAGCGCGTATTTCCTGCCGACCAATATTCGCAAGACCTCCAAGCGCATCGGCTTGTCGAGCGAGTCGTCGTATCGTTTTGAGCGCGGCGCGGACATCGGCCTCTGCGACTGGGCGAGCCGTCGCGCGGTGTCGTTGTTCCAGCAACTGGCGGGCGGGACCGTGGCGCGCGGCGTTATCGACGCGCTGGCCGCGCCGATCACGAAGCGGCGGATTGCTTGCCGCTACGCGCGCGTGAACCAGTTGCTCGGCGTCGAAGTGCCCGCCGACGCCGCCCGGCGCGCGTTGACGAATCTGGGTTTGAGCATCACCGACGAGTCGGCGGACCGCTTCGAGGTGGAGGTGCCGACGTTCCGTGTGGACTTGCAGCGCGAGGCCGACCTCATCGAGGAGATCGGCCGCATCCACGGTCTGGACAAGATTCCGTCGGTAGTTTCACGCGCTGCGCCGTCGGCGCCGAACGCGGATCCGCAGTTCGACCGCCTGCGGTTGGTCCGTCAGGTTCTGACGGGCCTGGGGTTCGAGGAGGCGCAAAACCAGACGCTGGTCTCGCCCGCCATCGCGGCGCTGACGCCGCTGGCGGAAGGCGAATCGTTGGTGAAGCTGGAGAACCCGTTGAACGAGGACTTGTCCGTGCTGCGGCCAGGTTTGCTGCCGGGTCTGGCGCAGAACCTTCGCACGAACGTTTCGCGGCAAACGCTGGACGCGCGGTTGTTCGAGATCGGGCGGGTCTTTGCGCTCAGCGGCGGCCGGTTCTGCGAACGGCTGCGCCTTGCGCTGTCCGCCACGGGGCGGCGCGCGCCGGACGCGTGGGAAGCCGACGCGCGCGCGGCGAAGGTGGACTTTTACGATCTGAAAGGCGCAGTCGAGGCGTTGCTGGCGCGCCTGAACATCGGACGCGTCGAGTTTGTGCCGCGGAGCGCACCTGCGGGCATGCTGGAGGAGTCGGCGGAGGTTCGCGTCAACAACAAGCCCGTGGGCGAGATCGGGCGGCTCTGCGTCGGGTTGGAACGCGAGTTTGACCTGCGCGACCCGGTGATGCTCGCGGAGTTTGATCTAGATGGCCTGCTCGCGGGGGCGCGCTGGGAGAAATCGTATCGCCCCTTGCCGCAGCATCCGTCGGTGCAGCGCGACGTGGCGCTGGTGCTCGACGTGAACGTGACGCACGCGCAAGTGATGGCGGCGTTCGCGGCGTGCCGCAAGAATCTGGTGGAAAGCATCGGGCTGTTTGATATATTCGCCGGTGGAGCGATCCCGAAAGGGAAGAAGTCCATGGCGTATTCGTTGGTCTATCGCGCGCCGGATCGAACGCTGACCGACGCCGAGGTCAACCGGATACACGAAGACATTAAAGCAGCGTTGAAGAAGTCGCTGCAGTGCGAGATACGCGAGGAGTGAACTCACGTTGTGCCGTGCCGTAAACAGGCAGGGTGAAGTCAATGGCCGAACCGCCGGCGACGGCGGATTGAAAGTAAAACGGAGTCCCGAAAGGTTTCGGGAATGGTGCAAAAAAGCCCCGCGGCGAAAACCGTCGCGGAGACGAACGCGCAGTCGTGTTAGTGGAGTTGTTCTTTGAAACGCGCCGGCGGCGGAGACGAGAACCGACCGCCGGTTTTCCCATGCGAGATTTGAAATACCCTGCCGTTCTCGTGATGCAACGGTAAGTCTCTAACCCGATACCTTCATCTGAAGGAGCCTAGGCTCCGGCGGTGGACGACACGCCTTCACTGGAAGTCGGCAAGCCGTCGGGCGAGGCACCCGTTTAACTACGGGGTTAGGAGACAACGTTCACACGGCTCTGGTGGGGTATTTCTTTGTTCGCGTTCACGCTGTGACCACCGCGATGAGTCAGGACCTGTTCAACCAGAACGAGCGCCATTGGCCGGCTGCCGGACCGCCGCCGGATCAGTCCGACCTCGCGGTCGTGGCGCGGCCCGAGCCGCTGGCTACGCGCATGAGGCCGCGCACTCTCGATGAATTGGCCGGCCAAAGCCACATCCTCGGCCCCGGCAAACTCCTGCGTCGAGCCATCCAAGCCGACCGGATCGCCTCCATCCTGCTCTGGGGACCGCCGGGCACGGGCAAGACCGCCGCTGCCCAAGCCATTGCCAACGCCACGCAATCGCGGTTTGAGCGGCTCAGCGGCGTCGAAAGCAACGTTGCCGACATCCGCCGCGTCGTTGCCTCGGCGGCCAACCGGCTGGCCAACACGGGCCAGAAGACGATCCTGTTCATTGACGAAATCCACCGTTTCAACAAGGCCCAGCAGGACGTGCTGCTGCCCGACGTGGAGAGCGGCACGGTGCGGCTTATCGGCGCGACCACGCACAACCCGCTCTTCTACGTCAACGCCCCGCTGGTGTCGCGCTCGCAGATTTTCGAGCTGAAGCCGCTTAGTCTCGATGAGATCAAAACGCTCTTGCGGCGCGCGCTGGGCGACGCCGAGCGGGGCCTCGGCAAATATCGCGTGCGGCTCGACGACGACGCGCTCGATCATCTGGCGGTCGCCAGCGACGGCGACGCACGCAAGGCGCTCAACGCGCTGGAGATCGGCGTGCTGACCACGCCGCCCGGCGCGGACGGCGTCGTCCATTTCACCAAAGTTGTCGCGGAGGAAAGCATCCAGAAGAAAGCGATCGTTTATGACGCTGACGAGGACGCGCACTACGACACCATCAGCGCGTTCATCAAGGCGATGCGGGGCAGCGATCCCGACGCGGCGCTCTACTGGCTGGCTAAGATGCTGGTGGCGGGCGAGGATATTCGTTTCATCGCGCGACGGCTGGTGATCTGCGCCGCCGAGGACGTTGGCATGGCCGATCCGCGGGCTCTCGTGGTGGCAAGTGCGGCGCAGCAGGCGGTGGAGTTTGTCGGCATGCCCGAGGCGCAGTTGCCGCTGGCGGAGGCCGCCATCTATATCGCCACCGCGCCGAAGAGCAATGCCAGTGCGATGGGCATTTGGACAGCGATGAGCGATGTCGAGAAGGGGCGCACGCTGGAGGTGCCCGATCACTTGAAGGACACGCACTACAAGGGCGCGCAGCGACTCGGCCACGGGGCCGGCTATCAATACGCGCATGACCACGAAGGCGGCATCGTCGCGCAAAAGCACCTGCCGGAGGAGCGTCTCTATTACAAACCGACCGATCGCGGCTTCGAACGGGAGATCCAACGCCGGCTCGCCGAGTGGCGCGCGAAACTCCAGACCCGGAGGCCCGCATGACGACGGCGCCGCTTGAGCTGCTCAGGGCGAAACGTTTCCTGCGGGCGAAGTCGCAGGCGGCGCGCGCGATGTTGTCGCCGGCGGAGGTTGAGGCCCGCAGCCGGCAGGTTGCGGCGCGGCTGCTCGGACTACCCTCCGTGGCGCAGGCGCGAACGATTTTCTGCTACGTCTCCCATCACAGCGAGGTGGCGACGCACGCATTGATTCGCGGCTGGCTCGCCGAGGGCAGGCGCGTGCAGGTGCCGGGCTTTGATCCACAGCAAGGACTTTATCGCCCGGTGTGGCTGCAAGATTTCGAGCGCGATCTCGCGCCGGGCAAACTTGGCATTCTGGAGCCGCGAACCTTTGCGCCGGCCGGCGCGCCCGCGCAGATCGCCATCGTGCCCGGCGTCGCGTTCGACGCGCAGGGCCACCGGCTCGGCCACGGCAAGGGCTACTACGACGAAATGCTGCGGACATTTGCCGGTCTGAAAATCGCGCTCGCCTTCGACTGCCAGATGCAGCCGTCGGTGCCAGCGACGGAGCGCGATGTGCCGATGGATGTTGTGGTGACAGAAACAACCGTTTATCGGAGAAGCTGACCATGCGCGAGTTCATCATCCACAACGCGGAGACGATCTTCCTGGTGGTGTCGCTGATTTCCATCACCGCCGGCTATCTGGCCTATCGCATCATCAACCGCCGTCGCGTTTACGCCGCGCAGGTCGAGGTGGAGAAGATGCTCGCCACAGCCAAGCGCGAGGCGGAGACCATCGTGCGCGCCGCGGAGGTTTCCGCCAAGGCCGAGGCGCTCGCCGCGCGCGAGGCGTTTGAGAAGCAGACGGCGGCGACCCGGGCCGAGCTGAACGAACGCGAGAAACAACTGATCGCGCGCGAGACCAGCGTGCACGAAAAAACCCAGACGCTTGCCCGCATGCAGGAGGCGTTGCAGGAACTGGAGCAAAAGGCGATCGCGCGGCAGGCGGAACTGGAGCGCAGGGAGGCCGAGGTGGAAACGATGGCTCAGCGGCTGGGGCAGGAGTTGCAACGCGTCTCTGGCTTGACTGCCGAGGAGGCGCGCCAGCAGGTGTTGCAGCGGATCGAGCACGACGCGCAGGCCGAGGCCGCCGCGATGGTGCGGCGCATCACCCGCGAGGCGCGCGACAACGCCGAGCGCGAGGCCAAACGGATTCTGGGCATCGCCATGCAGCGGCTGGCGCCCGATTGCGTCGCCGACGCCACGACGACCACCGTGCCACTGCCGGGCGAGGAAATGAAGGGCCGCATCATCGGCCGCGACGGCCGCAACATCCGCGCCTTTGAGGCCGCCACGGGCGTGTCGGTCATCATTGACGAGACGCCGCAGGTGGTCATGCTCTCCGGCTACGAGCCGGTCCGACGCGAGATTGCGCGGCTGGCGTTGACCCAGCTTGTCGCGGATGGTCGGATTCATCCCGCCCGCATCGAGGAAGTCGTGAAGAAAGT
>JAOACV010000178.1 GCA_026417675.1 Verrucomicrobiia bacterium | reverse complement strand
CACATCTGGCGCGCGCGACCCCGGTTCAGGGGGCTGTTCCTTCCCACGGCGCCGCCGTCTCCAAAGGTTGCGCGGCCGGCTCGGGATTGGGGATGGTCAGAATGTGGCCGTCGCGGCGCGCGCGGCCCCGCTTGATGATGAACTTGGAGCCGAGCACCGCCATGCGGAGCGCCAGTTCGCTGAGTTTCTCCTGACGCGGCGCGAGGGGCGCATCGCCGGGATTCGCACGCGGAGCCACGGGGTAGGTGTCGGCCAACGGCTGCACCAGCGCGGCCGGAACGATGCGCAGGCCGGACATCAGTCCGAGGATGCTGGCGGCGATGCCGGCGTTGCCGGCGGTGTTGGTGCGGTCGGCCGCGCGGAGGATGATGTTCATCGTCTCCATGAAGTCGCCTTCGCCGTAAAGCAGACCCAACACCACCAGCGCCGCGTTGGCCACGGCATTGTTGGCTTGGGGGTAGCGCGACCTCCATCGCTCCTGCGAACGCCACGCGGCCTCCGTCCATGGCACGCTGCTGTCGCGGAACGCGACGATCTCTTCGCAGGCCACGCGGGTCGGTGCCGCCGAGTCGAGCACATTGAGCGCGCGAAGCACCAGAGACCGCAGGGACGGCTCGAACACCGCTTCGCTGATCATCGCGGCAAACAACACCCCGCCGTCGCTGCCCTCCGCGAAGCCGTTGATGTGATTGAACGTGCGCGCGGTGGAGGCGGCGAGATTGATCTCGCCCGGCGCGATCAAGCCGTAGAGCGTTGAGGAAACCTGCGCATCGCTGTCGCTATAGTGCGGGTTATGCGGCGGCCGTCCGCACTCCGGCGGCCAGTGGCCCGCCAGCATCGCCTGCCGTGCCGCGAGGGAAGCGCCCTGGAAACCGGCGCCTTCAGCGAGCCACATTTTGCCAAGCTGCTGCGGCGTGAGCCACAAACCGTATCGCTCGAAAGCGCGCAAGGCCACGACATCGCAGTAGGTGTTGTCGTCGCAGGGCGCCGCGGCGGGCTTGTAGGGCACCACGCCCGCAGCCGGGTCCCCGGGGTCATTCCATTTCACGTAGCCGGTGACCGGCTTCGGCGGTTTGGGCCGTCCGTCGAACGGCTGCCCCAGCAGCACACCGACATTCTTGGCAATCCACGACCCGGCCACCCGTGACCGGTAGTCGTCCAAATGCAGTATGCGGGTCTCCGTGTCGGCGCCCATCAGTCTGTCCCCGGCGAAAACTTCGCAGTCCGCTCCCTGCCGTCTCTGGCCCCTAGGACTGTCGGCTGAATCAAGTGGTCACGGTTGAAACAAGTGTTGCCCATCTCCTTTGCCTCACACAGGTGCAATGGAAGCCAAAAGCATAAACAAGACGCGCCGCAACGCAAGCATGGAACTTCGCCCTAGGATCGGATGCTGAACCCACTCCGTGGGGTGACTCACCATCTACCCATTGCATCCCTCAAACGCCGGGGAAAGACGTTGACTTGCAGCGGTGGCTTTGCAACCATCACCGGGCCTGCGGGTCAGTTTCAGCAACGAACACTTGGAGAATCCTATGTCAGACTTGGTTGGTAATTGCCTGATGGCTCAGTCGGGTGGACCGACGGCCGTGATCAACGCCAGCATCGCCGGCGTCATTGAAGAGGCTTACAAACACGAGCAGATTGAGGAGGTTTTCGGCGCCACCAACGGCATTCTCGGCGTGCTTAACGAGGAGATCATTGACCTCAGCGAGGAGAAAAACAGCGCGATCAAGGGCCTGCTTTACACACCCTCCGCGGCGCTCGGCTCGTGCCGTTACAAGCTTGATTTTGCCAGCCAGGACGCCGGCATGGCCGCGCGGGCCCAGCGCGACTGCGAGCGCGTCCTGGAGGTTTTCAAGGCCCACAACATCCGCTACTTCTTCTACGCCGGCGGCAACGACTCGATGGACACCGCCGACAAGATCAACCAGCTCGCGCAGCAGCAGGGTTACGACCTGCGCGTCATCGGCGTGCCGAAGACGGTGGACAATGACCTGCCGTTCACCGACCACTGCCCCGGCTACGGCAGCGCCATCAAGTGCTGCGCCGCCGTCGTCATGGAGTCGTCGTTTGACACCGAGGCCATGTCGGCGGGCGACACCTGCAGTCTCATCGAAGTGATGGGCCGCGACGCGGGCTGGATCGCCGCCGGCACCGTGCTGGCCAAGCGCAGCGAGGAGGACGGGCCGCACATCATCCTGTTGCCGGAGGTGCTGTTCGAGGAGGGCAAATTTGTCGCAGAGGTCTCCAGCGTTCTGACAGCATTTGGCCGTTGCGTCATCGTCGTGGGCGAAGGCCTGCGCAAACCCGACGGCAACCTAGTCAGTTTCATGGCGGGCAAGTTCGAGGAGGACGCCTTCAAGCACAAGCAACTGGGCGGTGTAGCCGAGGCGTTGCGCGGGATCATCGAAGAGAAAGTCGGCGTCAAGTGCCGGACCTCCAAGCTGGGCAATATCCAGCGCGTGGCCGGCCATCTCGCCAGCCGCACGGACCGCGACCACGCCTACATGGCCGGCGCCCGCGCCGTGCAACTGGCTGTGGAGGGGCAGACCGGTCTCATGGTCACCATCACGCGCGAGGGCGACGGCGACGGGGTCAAGTTCGGCACCGGCGCCGTGGCGTTGGCGGAAGTGGCCAACCATGTGAAGAAGCTGCCGCGCGAGTGGATCAACGCCGCCGGCACGCTGCCGAACGAGCAATTCACCGAATACGCCAGACCGCTGATTCAGGGCGAGGTTGCGCCTCCCTTCGAGGGCGGCTTGCCGAAATACGTGCGGCTGGAAAAGCATTTTGTTGAGAAGAAATGTCCCGCCTACGAAGCGAAGTGACTGGACGCTTGGAGTGACATAGGCGTGCCTGCCGCGGCGTTTCCGGAGGCGAACGACGTTTGGGAACAAGCTTCACGTTGGTGACCGAGCTTTGTGTCATCTTCAACCCCGCCGCGTCCAGCCACCGGGCGCGTGTGCGCTTGCGTCGGCTGCAAAGCATGGCTCAAGAAGCGGAGTTCTTACCCACGTATGCCGCTGGCCATGCGGTGGAACTTGCCCGAAATGCCGCGCTGGCCGGCCGTCGCACAGTGGTCGCCGCCGGCGGCGACGGCACGATCAACGAAGTGCTCAATGGCTTGATGAGCGCGCCGGCGGAGACGCGCCCGCGACTCGGCGTGCTGCCGTTGGGCACGGCCAACGTTTATGCGCGCGAGCTGGGCTTGCCGCTGGATCTGAACGCCGCATGGCGGGCCATCGTCGCCGGTGTCGAGCGCCGCGTGGACGTCGGCGTGGCGCGTGCGGCAGACGGATCGCCGCACTACTTCGCCCAACTAGCCGGCGCGGGGTTTGACGCGCTCGCCGTCGCGGACGTGGAGTCGCATTTGAAACAGCGGATCAGCGGCTTGGCTTATGTGGTCAGCGGTTTTCGCGTGGTGGCGAGAGGACTGCCGCAAGTGATCGTTCGCGCCGACGACCGGCGTGTCGAGGGCGGTTTCGTCTTTATCGGCAACGGCCGATTCTATGGCGGCCCCTTCCCCTTGTTTCCCGATGCGCGTTTGGACGACGGGTTGCTGGATGTATGTGTTTTTCGAGGCAGCACGATCCGCGACGCCTTGCGCTACATCCCGCTGGTGCTATGCCGCCGGCACACGGGTTGCCCGGACGTGTGCTACTGCCAAGCCAGGCAAGTGCGCATAGAAGCCGCGTCGCCGGTGCCGACTGAGGTGGACGGCGAACTGTGGAAAAACTCTCCGGTGGAATTCTCGGTCGAGGCGGGAACTTTGCGGGTGCTTGTGCCGGCGGGGTAAGGACTATCGGGTTGCGGATGTCAGCCTCTTCGCCTGCTCGGCAACTCCATCACTCCCAACTCTCAGCCGCCGTGCTATCGCGCCGCGGACTGGCCGCTGGCACCGGCCACGGCGCCGGCTTCCTGCATGACGCGGTAAATCTTCTCCAACGGGATGGAGGCGACCACCTCCACGCTGCCGTCCTCCAAATACTTCGGGTCGCTGACGTCCGCGCCTTGCAGGACGCTGAGGACGCGCGCGCGCACCTGGTCGTTCTGCGTCACGAAGTCTTTCACGGTGGTCTGCGCGTCAATTTGCACGCCGTTGACCTTTTCCAGCAGATTGCGCCGCGCGTCCACTTCCGCAGCGCGTTCGGCGTTGAGTTTGGCTGCCGTGCCCGTCTCGCCTTCCTTTGGCACGCCGGAGCCTTTGGCCGAGACTACCCCCGTGGCCCACGCAGGCACACCGGCCTGCGTGGGCGGGGGCGCGACTGAACTGCCTGACGGCGCTGCGGGGGCGCGAATGGTGTCGCCCCGCACGGTGCCGGAACCGGTCTCGCGAATCTCTCGCGGCGGACCGAAATCCATAATGCGTTCCATCCGATACGTCCGGATCGGATACGCCAGCGGCGGGTTGAACGGCGTCGGCGGGTGGACAACCCATTCCTGGATTTCCTGCAACCACTTCACGACATCCTGGATGGTGACCTCGAGGTCCACCTCGCAAGTCTGGTCGGGCAGGAACCGTGTTGGGCCGACTTGCCGCGCGCCCTTCATGTAGGACTCCAGCCGGCCATTGATCACGTCGGCCTGGGTGACGAAGTCGCGCACGGTGGTATTGGCGTCAATGCGGATGCCGCGGATGCGCTCGGCGAGCTTGCGCATGGCGTCTACGCGGGCGGCGCGTTCGGCGAGCAGGCGGCCTTGCGCGGTGACGTTCTCCCAACCGGGCGGCACTTGGCGCGTCACGATGGCGGCCACGCCACCATAAGAGGGGGCCGCTTGCGCGGGAGCCGCCGCGCCCGGCATGCTGGCCCCGCGTGTGGTGCCTTGGCCTTGCGCGCGAATGGTGACCTCCTGGTTCAAGGTCGTCATGTTCTCGGTGACGTAGGTGCGGCCGCTCGGATAGGTGCGCTGGATTTGCTCGATGGCGGCCTTGACCTGTTGGAGCGTGACCTCCATCTCCATCTTGTAAACCTCGCCATCCCACGTTTCGCTGCCCGGCACGACACGCGCGCCGCGCAAATGTTCCATCATCGCGGTGTTGATCTGATCGCTCTGGGTGACGAAATCGCGCACCGTGGTGGCGGCGTCAATCTTCAACCCCTTGATTTGTTCCAGCAGATTGCGCTGGGCGTCCTTGCGGGCGGCTTCCTTGGCCAGCAGTTTTTCCTGCCCCGGATGCAACTGCGCCCACGCGGGAACCATCGCGGCGCTGACCCACAGACCCAGCGACCAGGCGATAATGCGGCTGCTCAAGTTCATGATTTCTCCTTTGGTTTCTGACTTTGCTCCTTGGGTTGTCGGTAAAGCTCCAACCACTCTTTTTCCGTAATCTCTCGCTTTTGCGTTTTCACTACCTCTGCCCGCGACGGCGCGGGCGGCGGCTCAATCGCCGGCGCCGAGGGCGGGTGTTGCACCGCCAGCGTTATGTCCACCTCGACGCGGCCGTCGGAATAATACCGCGTCTGCACGATTTGCGCACCAGGAATGTAGCCTGACGAAGTGATGTAGCGGGTTCCATTGGACACAACCTGCGTGCCTTGGCCGAGCGCAAGCGCCAGGTTCCGATACGCGGACACGACCGCCGCTCTCTCGGCCATCAGGCGCGCCTGTCCGCGCGGCGCGTTGGCGCGCGGCAAACCGACACCGGTTGCGTAAACGACACCCTGTCCCGGCACGGGCGTGTTTGGTCGGAATGCATAGCCCGCGCCGTCGGCTGCCCAGCCAATGATCGCCGCCAAAAGGAGGAACACCACGCTGCCTCGAACGGCAACACGCGGTGTCACGGTGCGAACGTTTCTGTTTAGAATCAAGGTTCTTGCCCTCGTCAATTTGGCCGGCTTTGACGGTCTCGCGGGTAACATATTCGACCCGCGTCCGTCTCGCTAGAGCGCTGTTGGCACCGCCGCGATCAGCTTCTGCGTGTAGGGATGTTGCGGGCGCGCGTAGATGTCTTCCGCGCTGGCCGACTCAACGATCCTGCCCTCGGTCATCACCAGCACCCGGTCGCTGATATGCTCCACCTCCGCCAGGTCGTGCGCGATAAAAAGATAGGTGAGCTTGAACTGTTCCTGGAGGTCCTGGAGCAGATTGATGA
>JAOACV010000177.1 GCA_026417675.1 Verrucomicrobiia bacterium | reverse complement strand
CGCAGGAACACGCCACCAATGACGGTTTCGCCGGGCCGAGGCAGGCGGCCTGTCTTGACGACAAGATCAGTGTTGGACGAGCCGATGACGAGAACGCGCGCTGACATGACGGAACGATTTCCTAGCACGGCATGACCGGCGGCGGCACGAAAAATCCGCCTGAAACATCTTCGCGAAGACTTTACAGGGCGGGGCGCGTGCGTTACGATGCGCGCCGCTTTGCCGGAGTGCGTCGCGCTGCGTTGAGCGTTGTGTGAAGAAAGGAGCTTATGTCAGAGGACAACCCGCTGGAACACGATCTTATTCGAACACCTCCCCCCGGCCGACAAGAGCTGGACAATTCACTGGAGCAGGCGCGCGAGCGGATTCAGATGTTGCAGCGCCAAAAGGACGAACTGGAGCGGGCGCGGGGCGAGTTGGAGGAGTTGAGGCGGCGGCATGACGAGTTCCAGCGCGGCCGGGCGGAGATGATCGAGGCGCTCAACCGCGGCCTGATCGTGCTCGAACACGAACTGGTGGAGGCGCAACGCAAGGCGGACTTGGTCGCGCGCACCCGCGAGACATTCAAGGAGCAGCTCGCACAGGTCGAGATGCTCACCGACGCGCACTGGACGCCGGAGAACCTCAAGTCGAACTCTCCAAGTCGCTGGCGACGATTGAGACGGCGCGGATGGAGTTCAACCGGGCCTGCCTGCGGATTGACGCGCTTCAGGGCAAGACGCCCGAGAACCTGCCGCCAACGCCGCTGGAGCAGATGATCGCGCCGCCGAGCGCGCTGGAACGGTTGAGCCTGGGACGCGCGCTGAAGCTGGGGTTCGCGTTCACACTGCCGTTGCTGCTGATGGTTTTGGTCCTCGTGCTCGTGCTGTTGGTGAAATCATAGCGGGGTCATGGGCTGGTTTCGGAAAAAACAGGGGTTGTTGGACCGTCAACTACGCGACTTGGAGAAGCAGTTGCGGCAGATCGACGCGCAGGTGCGTCAGCTCCAGCGATCCCCTGCCAAGGCCCTCGGTAAATTCGCGCCAGCCCCGACCGCTGCCAGAACCGGCCATCGCGCGTTTGTTCAGCCCGAACCCGGCGCCACGCCGGCCCAGTCGGACCTGCGGCTGCCGCGCGAGCGCGACTTGTGGTCCCGCGCATCGCCCGATGAACAACAGGCACGGCCGCGGCGTCGCGAGCCGTGGTGGCGGTCGTTGTTAGGCACCAAGGCTCGGCCGAGCGACCCGCGGCTGGTGAGCTACCTTTCGACGGGCAGTTTCAAGACGGTCCGCCCACTGCGCTACGAACGGCGCATGGCGCGATACCGTTACACGATCGGCTTTGTGCTTCTTGGCGGGATCACTTTGTTGCTGGTGTTTGCCTTGCAAAAGTGCGGCTGATTATGCGCAGGGAGATTTCCATGAAGGGGACACGGACCATTCAATGTTATTGTCTGGCCACGCCGGCGGGGCGCGTGCGGGTTGAACTGTCCGAGCGCGGCCTGTGTGCGCTGAGGCTGCCTCGCGGCCGCGCGCGGCGCTGCGGCAAAAGCCCCGCTGTGCTCGACGCATTGTTGCGGCGGCTGCAGCGCGATCTGCGCGATTACTTCGAGGGCAAACCGGTTGAGTTTCGTTATCCCCTTGATCTGGCCGGCGCCACGCCGTTTCAGCGGGCCGTCTGGCGGGCGTTGCGGCGAATCCCCTACGGGCAGACTCGCAGCTACGCCCAGATTGCGCGAGCCATCGGGCGGCCACGCGCCTTCCGCGCCGTGGGCGCCGCCTGCGGCAGCAACCCGCTGCCGTTGTTGATCCCCTGCCACCGTGTCGTGGCCAGCAACGGTGGGATAGGCGGTTTTGCCTGCGGCCTGCGATGGAAGAAATACTTGCTGTCCCTGGAGACCGCCGCTGCGGAGGAAGTCGCCGAAGTTCAGCCGGAATAAACTCCTCCAACTTGCCGTGGGCCGCGCGGGCGCAGACCATGCTGGCTTGCGTTGACAGGCCGGGCCTTGTCTCCCTACGATGACCGTAATGTCCAGCGGCGAACCAGAGCAAATCATCCGCTTCAGCGCCGGACGGCACCGATGGCGCGTGCTGGCCGGCGAGCGGGCGTATTTGTTCAGCCGCGAGAGGAGCGGGCAGATCCGCCAGGCGCCGATGACGCGGATCAAGCAGTCGCGCGCCAAGGTGGTGTATCGAATGAAGCTCGACGGGCCGAGCGGGCCGCGCTCGGTCTATCTTAAAAGCTACCTCATGCGCCACTATTTCTGGCGGCCGTTGAAGTATCTGTTCCGCACCAGCCCGGCCATGGCCGAATGGCGGCTGGCGCAGGAACTGGCTCAACGTGGCGTGCCCATTGCGCGCCATCTGGCCGTCGGCGAAACGCGCTATCGGGGTCTGCTGCTGGAGGCCACGCTCGTGACCGAGGGGTTGACGGGCTTCGATGACATCGAGGGCGTGGTCCAAAAGCAATACGGCGGCTGCATCGGCGCCGCGCCCGCGCCCCTGCGGCGGCGCTTCGCCCGCGAACTGGGGAAATTCGTCCGCCTGTTGCACGATCGCGGCGTGCTCCAAGTGGACCTGCATCCCGCTAACATCATGGTGCGCGTCGGCCACAACGGTGTTCCAGAGTTCCGGCTGGTGGACCTCGACGGCATCGAATTGCATCGCCGCCTGAGCCGCTCGCAGCGGATGGCGAACCTCGTCACGCTCAACAATTACTTCGGCCCGCGCACCAACCGCACGGACCGACTGCGGTTTCTGCGCGCTTACCTGGGCGACGACAACGCAACGCGCCTGCCGCAACTGGCCCGCGAGATCGAACGCGACAGCGAACAAGCCCTCAAGCAATACCGGCGCGCACGGGCCGAGCGTTGCCTGAAAAGCAACCGGGACTTCGCCATCCGGCGCGCTGGCGGACTGACCTGGCACGTCCGGCGCAGCGCGCTCAATTGTGGACTGGAGACCGTGTTGGAATCGGCCGACCGGCTTGTGGAGCAGCGCGGCGCACAAATCAAGGACAGCCGCAGCGCCACCATAGCCCGCGCCCAGGGTTATTTCATCAAGCGCACCAACCCCGGCAAGCTGGCGAACTGGTTCAAGGACATCTTCCGCCCATCCCGCGCCCAGCAGGCCTTTCTACGGGCTTATCATCTGGAACTCTGCGGCATCCCCACGCCGACCGCCGTCGCGTGCGGCGATCTGCGAACGCTGGGTTTTTTGCACCACAGCTACCTGGTCACCGTCGACGTGCCGCTGGCGTTGGACCTGAGCCAGATCGTCTTGAGGAAAGTGCCGCTCACGTTGACCGAGCGGCGCCGGATGTTGAGAGATTTGGCGCAGTTGATCGCCAAACTCCATGACTGCGGGTTCAGCCATCGCGATCTGAAAGTGCAAAACATCCTGGCGGGACCGCCGCCGCGCCGGCCGCTTTACCTGATTGACCTCGACGGGCTCAGCGACGTGGACCGCGTGACGCCGCAGCGCGCCCGCAAGGACCTTGCGCGGCTTGACCGGGGCGCGCGCGAAGTGCTCCTAGCTGGCCCGCGCGAGCGGCTGCGCTTCTTCGTCGAATATCGCCGCGCCTTGCGCGACCGCAGATTGCGGGCAGCCTTCGGATCGTGAAGATCGCCATCACCATCGAGGACCTTTCGCCTCACCGCGGCGGCGCGGAAGTCTATACCCTCTGGCTCGTGCGCCGGCTGATGGCGGCGGGCCACGACGTGACGGTGTTTGCGGAACGCTGTGGCTACCCGGACCTGAAATCCGTCGCGGTGCCCGTGCGCGGCATCGGCCGGGCGTGGCGCGCGCTGTCGTTTGCGCGCAATGCTTGCCGCTTGCTCCACACGGACAGGTTCGACGTAACGGTGGACATGGGCCGCAGTTTCGGGGGCCAACTCTACATGACTCACAACGGCTGCTATCCCTCAGCCCGCCAGGCCAATCTGCGCGCCGAGTCCAGTTCCGCCATCTATTGGCTGCGCAGCACGCTCGGCGCGCTCAGCTTGCGCGAGAGGCTTTATGATTATATCGAGCGCGAGCGCGCCCGGCGCGGCGCCCGCATCATCGCGCTGTCCCGATTCGTCGCCGACGACTGGCGTCGGTTCTACGGCGTGCCCTCGTCGCGAGTGCACGTCATCTACAACGGCGTGGACACCGCGAGATTCCGGCCCAGCCTGCCGAAGCCGGTGGCCGGCCCGCTCACCATCCTGTGCGTCGCCCAGAATTTCCGGCGCAAGGGTATCCATTGTTTGTTACAGGCCGCCCAGGTGTTGCGGCAACGCGCGCCGGGGCCGTTCCGTGTGCGCATCGTCGGCCTCGGCTACGCGAGCGGTCCGGGCTACGAGCGGCTCTCTCGCGCGCTCGGCGTCGCCGACTGTGTGGAGTTTGCGGGCGAGACCGACGATATCACCAAGGTGTATGCCGCCGCGGACGTGTTCTGCCTGCCGACGTTTTACGATCCGTGCTCGCTGGTCGTGCTGGAGGCGCTGGCTTGCGGGCTGCCGGTGGTCACCACGCGCCACAACGGCGCGGGCGAACTCATCACACCCGGCCAGGAAGGCTACATCATCGAAGACCCGCGCGATGTGCCCGCGCTTGCCGACGCGCTCATCAAGTTGTTCGACGCCCCCACCCGGGCGCGCATGGGTGCCGCCGCCCGCGCCCTGGCCGAGCGCCACACCAGCGAGCGCAACTTCGAGGAACTCCTAGCCGTATTTCGGCACGTGGCGGGCGAGGCGCGCTGACTTGGCTTCGACGGCGCGCGCCAAGGACGGATCGGTGGCGCCGTAGAGCCTCATGAATTCCTGCCAGTCTTGCGTCGTGTAGCCGGCTTGTTGCGTCATCGAGTAGTGTAGTTGGGCAAGGTCCTTGACCAGCCAGCGCTGGGCGCAACAGGACGGCCGGACGCAGCGTTGGAGATCAATCAGAAAGATGCGCATCGCCGGCGACTCTTGGACGAAGAAGTGGCAGAGGTAGAAATCCTTGTGGCGATAACCCGCCTCATGAAACTTCCGCGCCACTTCGGCGATGGGCGCGAGCAGTTCGCGGCGTCGGCTGGGCGTCTTGCGAATCCACCAGTCGGCTTGCATTGCGCGAGGAATCTCCTCGCTGACAAGCAGACTCTCGCGCACCATGCCGCAGCAAGATCGTTCACCCAAGGCCACGGGCGCGGGACACGCGATGCCGAAAACGGGCAGTTCGTGCAAGCGTGCCCATTCGTTCCGCGCCTGGGCCGCCGTGCGGCAGCCGTGGAACCGTTTGACGTAGAACACGCCGCCAGCCGCCTCAATGCGCGTCGTGAAACGCCCCGGCACAGCGCGCGTCACATCCGCCATCGGCGCGGGCAGCGCCATGATTGTCTCAAACCGGTCAAGGCCTGCGGCGCGTAGCCGTTCGGCGAAGGCGGGCGCAATGGTCAGCGTTACGTTCATGGTGCGGTTCGAGCTAGCAGGTGGAACTGGTCGCCGTCCACTTCGCCCGTATGCAAAATTTTCAATCCCGGTTCTTCGTCCGCCCACGACGTCATCCAGTGTTCCGCGCTGATGACCACGAATCGGGCGTCGCCGATACGCCGCATGAATTCCGCGGCCGTCTTGGGCGCTTGGCTAGCGGGAACGCCGATGGCGCGCGCGTCCGGGCCGAGGTAGTAGAACAACGCCGCCCGCAGGTCGGCGGCAGGGCTGTGTTCGTAGTAGAAATACAGCGCCAGCGCGCCCGTCTGGCCGCTCACCCGCCGCCGCACTTCACCGGCAAACGCGCGCGCCGAGCGTTCCGCGTTTGTCTTGGGCGCAACGATGGCCCCGTAGGCGAGCAGACCGACGGCGGCAACGGCGGCCACGACGCGCGCGGTTAGCGTCGCCCATCGCCAGCCGGACGCCGCCCATGCTGTGAGCATCGCCCCCGCGGGCAGGACGGGCAGCAGGTAGTGATCTTGTTTCGTGTGGACCGCGCTGAAGAACCCGAAGACCGCAACGAACCATACGGCGAGGAAGAGCGCAGCCGTCTGTTGCTGGCGCAGCGTTCCCCAGCACTTGTAGAACCGCCAGAACACCAGCGGCACGGCTGCTATCCACGGTCCGGCTAGGCGGAACAGGCTATTGAAGTAAAACAACGGACCGCCAGTATGGCGCACCCAATCGCTGCGGAGC
>JAOACV010000176.1 GCA_026417675.1 Verrucomicrobiia bacterium | reverse complement strand
GCGCTGGGGCTGCATCCCCACCTTCCAACTCGTCTCCACCGCCGCCGCAGTGGCCCCCCGGTCCACCCGGGCCATGGTCCCCGAGGCCGCCGCGCTCAAGAAGGCGCTGCTGGGGCTTGCGAGCGATCCTGGCGCGAAAGACATGCTGGAAACGATGACCCTCAAGGGTTTCGGGGAACCCGACGCGGCGGCTTACGAAGCGGCCCGCAAACTCTACGGTCTATAGACTTCAGCCCGCCCGATGCGCCCGCCCGTCCAACTGCTGCTGGCAACAGTGCTGGGGTTGACCTTCACCGGCTGCGCGCTCTTCTCGCGGCCAATTGCCGTCAGCAAGCTCGGCCCCGACCGCATCCTGACCGACGAGGAGGTCGCCAAGGCGCAGAAGCTTGTCGAGGACTCCGACAAGCTGTGGCAAGGCCGCGCTGATCCGGCCAACGTCGAGAGGGCGCTGGAAACGCTGAAGGAGTCGCTGAAGATCGCCCCGCACAACTCCCAGGCCCTCTGGCGGGCCGCGCGAGCCTGTTTCGCCCTCGCCGAGCGCGCCGGCAATGAGAAGGACAAGAAGCGGCAGCTTGAACTGGCCGATCAGGGCATTGATTACGCCAAGCGCGCCATTTTCGTAGACACTGCCAGCAAGGGCGGCCATTACTATCTCGCGCTCAACTACGGCATGCGCGCCGACGCCCTGCCGTCTCAAGGGCTGGCGATGGTCAAACCGATGCTGAAGGAACTCAAGATCGTGGACGATCTGGACAGCTCCTACGACTATGGCGGCCCCGACCGCGTCCGGGGCTTGATCTACCTCAACGCGCCGCCGTGGCCCACCAGTGTGGGCGACATCGAGGAGGCGATTGATTTGCTCGAAGACGCCGCCGAAGAGCATCCGAAGTATCCCGAAAACCACCTCGCCCTCGGCGAGGCTTACCTGAAAGCCCGCAAATACAACGATGCACGCAAATGCTTCCAGCGCGTGCTCGACGCGCAACCCGCGCCCGACTGGGCTGCCGAGCTGCCCGGCTGGCAGAAGCGCGCCCGCGAACTGATGGCCAAGTTGCCGAAAAAGTAGCAACCTTTCGGCCCCGCAGGCGTGAAAATCCGGTTGCCGATCAACGTGAAGGACACGCCATGAAACCCCGCCCCAAATCCATCGGCATCAGCTCCAAACGCCTCTCCGAACTTCGCGCCGATTTCAAGAAGGTCGAGCGCGTGCTGGCCGCAACGCCTCCGGTCAACAAACGGTTCGCCATCGCCACGGAGGAGTTTATCGCGCGGCAACAGAAGGTTTATGCGGCGCTGAAGGACGCGGGGTTCGAGGTTGGGTTCGTGTTCAGCGACGAGCACTACGACGGCGACGTGCCCTATCTGGGCGGCAACACCAACATCAGCATCGAGCAGGTCGCGGGCGTCATTGGCAAGACCGGCTTCCATATCATCGCCGGCCTGGAGGGCGGTTACATCGCCGACCAGCTCGCCCCGCGCGCGAAGGCCATCGTTCACAAGGTCGAGATGCTCAAGCTCGCCGACGAACAGTATCCCATCCAGGCCGAAAAGGTGGAGGACGTTATCGCCGATGCGGCCGGCGGACGCATGCCCGACCGCATCGCGCTGCTGACGCCGCGACAGGTCGTGCCGGCGGCGCTTGTCGAATATCTGGAGAAGATGTTCGGCCGCGAGAACGTCGTGGACGCCCAGACCATCTACTACAAGATCAAATATGAGAAGAGTGACGCCGAGATGCGGCTGCTGCGCGACGCCAGCGTCATCGCCGACGCGATGCTGCGCGCGATGCTCGCGGTGCTGCGGCCCGGCCTGCTGGAGACCCAGGTCGCGGCGTGGGCGTGGTTCGTCGGGCGCGAACTCGGCGCGGAGGAGACGGGCTTTGACGTGATGGTGGGCGCGAACGTCGCCAACCGCACACTCATCGGCAAGGCCCTCAACCGCCCCGTCCGGCGCAACGACTACGTCCATCTCGGCGTCTCACCCAAGCGCGACGGACTAACCGCTTGCATCCGCCGTTCCGTCATCGCCGGCGAGCCAAACAAGAGGCAGCGTTACTGGGCGGGGCTGGTCGAGGAAGCCTACCGGGTCGGCTACGACGCCTACGTGAAGGTCGCGCGCGAAAACCTGCCGGCCCGCCTGCAAGAGCAGGCGCTGGTGGATTTCTTCGCCTCGAAGTCGGCGGAGGTCAGCCGGCTTATCGGCAAGCCCATCCGGCTCGAACAGCAAAAGCCCTACACCGGCACGCACAACGCCGGCTACACCGAGTGCCAGGAGTTCTACGGCGCGATCACGCTCGACAGCCACGAGCCGCTCGGACGGCAGATCGTGACGATGCTCGACGTGGCGTTGCGGGGCGTCGCCAGCCGCTGGGACAACGTGGTCATCCCCGGCTTCGACTACTGGGTCGTTGAGAACACGCTTGGCAAGTTCGACAAGCGCGTCGTGCAGTTCAACCAGGTGCCCAACAACGCGCAGCCGCTGGTGGGCAGAGGAATCTGACGGGTTGTAGCCGCGCCCGCCGACCGCGGCTACAGAATCGTCTGGAAAAACCAAGGCCACCTGCACAAAGTCTGCGGCATGAACAACACTTCCGTCTCCCGCCGTGAGTTCCTTCAGAGGCTCGCTGTTGCGGGCGCCGTGTCGGCCGTGACTCGGCCGGCCCGCGCGCAGACGCCGCGTCGGAACATCCCGCTCGGCTTCGACAATTTCTCCATCCGCGCAATGGGTTGGAAAGCTCCGACGTTGATTGACTACGCGGCGTCGCTGCGCCTGGATGTGCTCTTCATCAGCGACCTCGACGCGTATGAAAGCCTGGATGACGCATATTTGAGGGACCTGCGTGCCAAGGCGGCGGACAAAGGAGTGCGAATCTACGCCGGCACTTGGAGCATCTGCCCGACCTCGGCCGCGTTCAAAGACAAATGGGGCACCGCCGAGGAGCATCTGGCGCTGGGCATCCGCGTCGCCAAAGCGGTTGGCTCGCCGGTCATCCGTTGCATTCTCGGCACGGGCAAGGATCGTTTGGGCGAGGGTGGCATCGAACGCCACATCGAAGCAACGGTGAAGGTCTGCAAAGCCTGCCGCAGCCGCGCGCTCGACGCCGGCATCAAGATCGCCGTGGAGAATCACGCGGGCGACCTGCGGTCGGACGAACTGGCCCGTTTGATCGAGGCCGCCGGGCGTGACTATGTGGGCGCGACGATGGACTCCGGCAACGCGACTTGGACGATGGAAGACCCGCTGGACAATCTGGAAAAGCTCGGCCCCTACGCGGTCGCCACCGGCCTGCGTGATTCCGCGCTCTGGGAATACGAGGACGGCATCCGCATCCAGTGGACGGCGATGGGCGCGGGCCAGGTGGACTGGCGGAAGTATTTCGACCGTTACGCCGTGTTGTGTCTCCAAACGCCGGCGTGTCTGGAGATCATGTCCGGCTTCAACCGCGATTTGCCCTGCTACAAACCGGAGTTTTGGGCCGCGTGGCCGAACCTGCGCGCGGCCGACTTTGCGAAGTTCCTCGCGCTCGCCCGCCGCGGCCAGCCGCGCGATCCATGGAAAGCCCCCGCTGGCAAAGACAAGAAGCTCGCTGATCAAGAGTTCCAGAAAGCGCAACTGGAGCAAAGCGTGAGGTATTGCCGGGAGACGCTCGGCTTGGGATTGAAAAACTGAAGCATCCGGGGAATGTCGCTGGCCCTGTCCAGCCCCCGCTTCATCGTCGGCCCATGACCCGCTGCATCAGCGCCCAGTCGGCCTCGACGTTCCAGAGATCGTGGAAACAATACCATTGGTCGGCGTGGTCGCCGATGGCGCGCTCCAGGAACGGCACCACGCGCTGACAGACGCTTTCGACAGTGTCCCGCTCGCGGTCCACAAACACCGGGTCGTAGAAAAACAGGCGGTAGCGGTCGTCGGGCAGCCGCACACAGAAACCTGGCACCACCGGTGCACCGGTGGCCAGCGCGAGGCGCGCAAAACCGACCGGGATGCGGGCCGGCGCTCCGAAGAACCGCGTGGTGTCGCGGTTAGGGGAGAAATCGCGGTCGCCAACCACGGCGACAATCTCGTTGCGCTGGAGTGTGCGCAGGCAATCGCGCGCGCCGTGGCCGGCTTCGATGACCTGCATGCCGCGCGCGCGGCGCTGGCGCTGAAACAGTTCGTTTATGCGCGGGTCGGCCTGCCGCAGGGCCACGACGGTGAATTTGTAGCCGTGGCGAACGATGGTCATGCCGCCGTTCTCGATGTTGCCGAGGTGGGCCGTCACCACGACCACGCCGCGGCCGAGGGCCAGCCCGCGGCTGAGGGCCTGGATGTTGTCCACTTCCATCAACGCGGCCAGTTCCTCGTCGTGGCCCCCGGCGTAGCGGTAGTAGTCCACGATGTATTTGGCGAAGTTGACATAGACGCGGCGGGCCAGGCGGCGTGCCGTGGCGGCGTCGGCCGGCTCGCCGCGGAAGGCCCGCAGACGCTGGAGGTTGGCGGCGACGGCGCGGGCCTCGCGGTGTTTGATCAAAAGGAAAGGGCCGACGAGCAGGCGGGCGATCGCGTAGGCCGCGCGTCGCGGCACGATGCGGGAGAGAAAACCGGCGGCCCGGAAGAGCCAGTAGTTCATGGCGCCAGGCGCAGCATCGCCGTGGCGATGTCCTGTGCGGCATTGGGCCGGCGCAGGGCCTCGCAACGGGCACGCATGACGGCCAGCTTGTCGGGCCGCGCCACCAACTGTTCCACCAGCGGCGGCAACTCGTAGGCGGTCTCAGCCTGCACGGCCACTTGCGCGTCGAGCAAGAACTCGGTGTTGCGCTTCTCCTGGCCGGGGATCGGGTTGATGATGATCATTGGCAGCCGCTTGACCAGCGCCTCGCTGGTGGTCATGCCGCCGGGCTTGGTGACCAGCAGGTCGGCCACGCTCATCAGGTCGGGAACGTTTTGCGCGAAACCGTAGATGTGCGTGGGATGCCGCAGGCGCGGGCGCAGGTCCTCCAGCCGGGCGCGCAGGCGCTCGTTGACGCCGCAAACGATTATGAACTCCAGCGGCCGTCGAATCTTGTCGAGCCGCTTCAGGATCGTGTGAAGCGGCCCCATGCCCTGGCTGCCGCCCATGATCAAGAGCTTGGTGGTGTCGCGGCGCAGGCCGAGCTGGTCGCAGAGGGCGGCGCGGTCGGGCTGTTCGGCGTAGACCGGGTCTACGGGGATGCCGGTCACCTGAGCCTTTTCGGGCGACACGCCGGTGGCAATGAGCGCGTTGCGCGTCGCCACGGTCGGCACGCAGTAAAGGTTGACCTGGCCGTGCGCCCAGTAGCGGTGCGCGACGTAGTCGGTGATGATGCCGGCCAGCGGCGTGGTCGCGCCGGTGCGCATCTTGTAGTCGGCCATTACACCGCAGGAGAACGCCTGCGTGCAGGCAATCACGTCGGGGCTGAACTCGTTGAGGAGCGACTCCAGACGCGCGGCGTTGCGGCGGTTGAGCAGATCGCGAATGCCGCTGGTGCGGTCCTTGAAGCGCGGGTTGTCATACATCCATTCCCACAGGCCGGGCGTCGTTTTGAGCACGCCGAGGTAGGTCTTCAGGACGATCTTGGCCAGGATCGGGTTGGCGTAGCTGAACGAGTCATAGGCCGCGATGGTCAGCGAGGGGTCCTGCTTGAGCAACGCCGCGCGGACCGCGAGCGCGGCGGCGTGATGGCCGCTGCCTTCGGTCAGATAGAACAACAGGATGCGTTTCGGCATAGCTGTTCCCGGTGTCGGTCAACCAGGCCGCGCGGGCCGGCATCAGCCCATCGTCAGCACATGGCCGATGCGCTTGAGCGCCTGCTTGAGGCGGTCCTCGCTTTGGACCATGGCGAAGCGGACATAACCTTCGCCGTATTCGCCGAAGCCGGTGCCCGGCGCGGCGGCGACGCCGCCTTCCTGCAACATCAACGTGGCGAACTCCAACGAGGTCAGCGCGCTGTATTTCATCGGGATGTGCGCCCAAACGTAGAACGTCGCCTTCGGCATCGGCGTGGGCCAGCCCAAGTCATTGAGGCCGTCCACGAACAGCTTCATGCGCCGGTGGTAAGTGTCCACGGTGTGCCGGACGTATTCCTGCGGGCCGGTCAGCGCCTCGATGCCGGCCAGTTGCACGGCGCGGAAAAGGCCGAAGT
>JAOACV010000175.1 GCA_026417675.1 Verrucomicrobiia bacterium | reverse complement strand
ACCTTTTGCGCCAACCCCTACGAAGCGGCCCGCGGCGCCGACGCCGTCGTCCTGGCCACCGAGTGGGACGAGTTCCAACACCTCGACTACGGCAAGATCAAGGCGCTGATGACCAACCCGATTTTCTTCGACGGCCGCAACCTGCTCGACCCCGCGCAAATGGCGGCGCTGGGCTTCACCTACAAGAGCATCGGCCGCTGACCACGTCCCGCGTTTCACGTTTCCATGCCCGACTACCTCATTACCGGCGGCGCAGGCTTCATCGGCGGACATCTGGCTGAGCGGCTCGTCCGCGACGGCAAATCAGTCCGCATCCTCGACAACTTCTCCTCCGGCCGGGAAAACAACCTCAACGGCTGCGGGGGCAAGGTGGAGGTGATCCGCGGCGACCTTCGCGACCGTGACGCCGTGGCGCGAGCCGTCAGCGGCACGCGCGTCGTCTTCCATCTTGCCGCAATGGTCAGCGTGCCGCAGTCGGTCGCCGATCCGCAAACCGCGCACGAGGTCAACGTCAATGGCACGCTGAACCTCTTTCTCGCCGCGCGCGACGCCGGCGTGCGTCGCGTGGTCTTCAGCAGTTCGTCCGCCGTTTATGGCGACTCGCCCGACCAACCCAAACGCGAGGACATGCGCCCCGCGCCCATCTCGCCTTACGGCCTGCACAAACTCATCGGCGAACAATACGCCCGGCTTTTTCACAGGCTTTACGGTTTGGAGGTCGTCTCGCTGCGCTACTTCAATGTCTTCGGTCCGCGCCAAGACCCAACTTCCCCATACGCCGCGGCCATCCCGCGTTTCATCAGCCGTCTGCTTGCCGGCCAGCCGCCCATCGTCTTCGGCGACGGCCGTCAGACGCGCGATTTCACCTACGTCGAAAACGTCATCGAGGCCAACCTTGCCGCCGCCGCCGCGCCAGCCGAGGCCGTCGGCGAATCTTTCAATATTGCCAGCGGCGCTTCCACTTCCGTCAACGATCTCATCGCGACGCTGAACCGCATCCTCGGCACGAACATCGTTCCGATTCACGATCCGCCCCGCTCCGGCGACATCCTCCATTCGGCGGCTGACATCTCCAAGGCCGCGCGTATCCTGAACTGCCCGCCCCGCGTGGACCTCGCCACTGGCCTGCGCCGCACCCTCGAGTGGTATCGCGGCGAAAAGTAATCCCACGACCGTCCGGCGGCTCTTCGGCGGCGAGGATTCTGTGACTGGGCAGCACGCGTTCTCCGAACGCGATAACTCCGGCAGCCTTGACAACGTCCCCCAGCGCGTGCAGAGAACGCGCTCCACCCGAAGGGTCAACCTCAACGAGCAGGTGGATCGCGTTCTCCGAACGCGATACTCCGACAGCCTTGACCACACCCCCAGCGCGTGCAGAGAACGCGCTCCACCGGGAGGTGCGCCGGAGGTGGCTCAGCGATTAGTCCGCCAGCGTTTGTAGAACCAATACCACTGGTCGGGATATTGCCGCAGCATGGTCTCCAGGCTGAGGTTCATCTCCCGCATGATGCGGACGATGTCTTCTTCGAGAGTGCCTTTGCGTTCGGGCCAGATGATGCGCTCGACGACGAAGCGCAGGCGGTAGTCGGCCTCGCGCACGAAGTAGAGGCAGACGATGGGACAGCCGGCGCGCAGGGCGAAGTAGGCGGGGCCTTTGAAGGTCGGCGCGGGCCGGCCGAAGAAGGGGATATCAATGCCGGCGTTGCGGGCGTTCTCGTCGAAGAGCAGGCAGATGACTTTGTTCTCGCGCAGCCGCCGGAGCACGACGGAGAGGTCTTTGGTGATGTCAATGAGCCGGTTGTGCGCCCGCAGGCCGAGCCAGATCTTGTTGACGTAGGGATTGGTGTTGGGCTTGTAGAGGATGGACATGTCCATGCCGTGCCGCGCGCCGAACTCGGCCAACATCTCCCAGTCGCCCATGTGGGCGGAGGCAAAGATCATGCCCTTGCCCTTCTGCAGCAGGCTCTTGACGTGGTCGGTGACCTTTTTGTCGTAGAGGCAGATGTCCCAGAACTCCTCGTCGGTCATCGTCGGCATCCGCGGGAACTCGAAGGAGGTGATGCCGAAGTTGGTATAGACGCGCCGGGCGATTTGGAGGAGTTCTTCCTCGGACTTTTCGTTGCCGAAGGCCAGGCGCAGATTCTCCAGCGTCCGACGGCGCTCGGCCCGCAGGCGGTGGAAGCCGAGCCATCCAAAGAACCGGCCGATCCTGACGATCGCCGGCCAAGACAAACGGCGCACGAGGCTGCAGGAGGCGATGGAGAACAGATAGACGACGTAGCGCCGCGCCCACGTGACGGCGGAACTCTTTCGGATGCGTTTCAGAAGGCTGCGCTCGCTCATGCGATCGCGGTGCGGTCTCAGCCGAGCGTGCTGCAACTATCGGCGTAGTTGCGGAACGGGACCACGAAGCAGCCGCACATCTTCACCACCTTGCCGGTTTCCGGGTCGAGCCGGTAATGGTGGGTGAGGCAGAACGGCATGCGGTCCCAGACAAAGTTGTATTTGTCGCACGCGAAGAGATAGTGGAGCTGGACGTGTGGCTTGGCAAAGAGCACGTCGCGCAGTTTCTTGCGCATGACGACCGACTTGACCGCGGCGCAGAGCACGCGCAAGAGGAACGACGGGCGCAGGCCGGCCAGGAGCATGAGCAGATATTTGGGCAGATAGTAAAACCAACACATCAGCTTCCATTGGATTCGCCCCGCGGAGGAGCGCGAGAGCCTCTCGTGCTTTTGCTCCATGGCCTTGCCGAGGTCGTCGAACCGTTTGCCGTAACGGTAGAGGTTTCTGGCCGGGTCGCGGATGGCCATGTCAATAATGGAGGAGCAGGAACCGCCGGGGTTGCGGCCGACCATGCCGACGCCGCCGCAGAGCGGATGGGGCACGGTATGCACCCACGCGCCGGAGACGATGACGCCCGCGAGCTTGAGGGGCTTGAGCATCACGCCGTAGAGCGCGAAGGAGAGCGTGGCGGCGCCGATCTTGAGCCCGCGCCGCAGGACGTTCTCGATGCACTCGACGGTGACGCGCCGGCGCAGGAGGTCTTCGGTGGAGGTCTGCCGGCCGCAATAGGCTTCCGCCGAGATGGAGATGCGCCGCACGACGTCGCCGTTGTCGAGCGCGAAGTCCACGATGCGCGGCAGGTCGCGGTCGTTGACGTCCTTGACGACGGTGACGGAGAGCACGACGCGGGAGCCGTGAATTTTGCGCAGGTTCTCGATGGTCTTGCGCGGGGCCTCGTAGGAGCGGTAGCTGCCGCGAATCTTGCGGCAGATTTCCTTGTCGGTGCCGTCGAACGCGAGATAGAACCACCGCAGGCCCGTTGCGCGCACCTTGCGGCAAAACTCCTCGTCGCTGAGCTTCACCCCGTTGGTGGCGACATAGCAACGCTTCATCAAGCCCGCATCGCGCACGACATCCAGCATCTCGAAGAACTGGTGGTGGATGGTCGGTTCGCCGCCGATGAGGATCAGGTGCGTCTCCGGGTTGTCGGCCTTCATCTGCCGCACCATCCGCTTGAAGTCGTCCAGCGGAAGGTCCCGGCCCTTGGTGCTGGCGTCTATGTAGCAGACAGGACAGGCGAGGTTGCAGCGCGGTGTGACCTCGATGAAGCTGATCGGCGAGAGCCGCCCGACGTGCATCGGGCAGTCGGCGACACCGCCGCCGCAGAATTCCAGCGTGCAGCCGGCGGAGGATTCGGCGGGCGCGATGGCCATCTTGCCTTTGAAGAGGAACGGATCGGAGGAGGCGACGTCGCGCACCTCGCCGTGTTCGGGGCAGCTCTTGCGCATGAGAACACGCCCGTCCTCCTCGTAAAACATCCCCTCGATGGTCCTGTCGCAAACGGGGCAGACGCTTCTAATTCTTTGTTGCCACATGGTTTTCCTTCGACAGGCCCTTGGTGAACCCCGGTTGGTTGAAAATCTCGGCGACCTCTTTCATGACCACTTGCTTGTGCCGCTCCCACGCGCAGCCGGGGATGTGGCCGATCTCCCCGTTGGTGCCCTTGGGGAAGACAAAACAGGAGGAGCACGGCTTCAACCGGAAGGCCTCGCTGGTGTCGTAGTCCTCAAACGGCAGGATGATCACCTGCACGACGCGTTTGAGTTTCGTCTCGGCCCGGAGGACATCCTTGATCCGTTTGCCCATGAGCACCTTGGCCAGAATCCGCATCCAGACGACGAAGGCGGGGAAGCCTTTCCTGCCCACCGCGGCGCCGAAGTTGTAGTGACGGAAAATGGCGCGGACGAGCGCCACTGCTGTCTTGAACTTCACGATTCGCTCGGAGCCGCCGGAGGCGTTGATCTTCCTGGCGGCTTTTCGCAGGTCGCCGATCAGGCCGAAGAGGCCATGCCGGAGGAACGCGGAGATGGGATAGAGTTTCTCGCCGTCGGAAATAAGCGCGGTGATGCTCTCGCAATTCGGATGCACGCCGACGAAGGGCGCGTTGCGCCACTTGATGAGCCGGTAGAACGGGGCGAGGTCGAGCGACCCCATCGGCACAAACTCCACGCCGCCGCCCACCATGCGGTCCACCATCTCCTCGACGTCCTCCTGCGTGGTCCGGTCGGGGTTGTAGTTCAACCGCTCCGACGACCACATGTGCGCCAGCGGCATGAGGAAGATGCCGCGGACGAGCCGCTGATGCTCCAAGCAATACGTGAAGAGCTTCTTCAATTCTTCAAGGTCTTGTTCCTTGGAGACGACGGTCATGATGATGATCTTGCCGCTCTTGGCCTCTTCGAGGTTCTGCAGCGCCTTTAACTTGAGGTTCAGCGCCTCGGGCATGGCCCGGAACAGTTCGTAGAGCTTCGGATCGAACCCGTCGAACGAGAACAGGATCGTGGCGTCCTCCTGCATCAACCGGCGGCAGTAATCCGGGTCGGCCAGCTTCAGCCCGTTGGTGGTCACCCGCACCGACAACTTGTAGGACCGCGCCAGCCTGATCACCTCGAAGAGGTCTTCGCGCATGGTCGGTTCGCCGCCGAAAAGTTGCACCGAAGGCGGGCCGGGCAGTTTGGAGAGGTGCTCGAAGATGAGCCGGAAATACTCCATGTTCGGCTCGAACTGGTAGCCCATCGAGGGGACGTTGGTAATGCAGATCGGGCAGTTCATGTTGCACCGATTGGTCATCTCCACAAACGCGATGTTGGGCACCTTGTGAACGCACTCCAGACAATTGAGCCGGCAGCCCTCGTCCTTGAACTCGCTCATGAACTGCCGCTTCGCCCGATAGGCCGCGGCGTTGTTGGACGCCAGCGTCTCAGTGTCGCCGCACTTCGGGCATTTCTTGCGCAGAAACACCTTGCCATCGCGGAACACGTGCTCGGCGGGCACCGCCGCCCGGCACTTGTTGCAGAACGCGTAGTTGGGTATGCCGTTGTTACTCATGTTCATGACGGACAGGAACCTTCCTGCAAGCTTCTCGGAGAAGGACACACGCGCCTCGCCGCCGGTCCACGACCTTGAGAGCGCGCCTCGGCTGGCATCCTGACCGGAGTGTCCTTCGTGGCTCCGTCGCGAGTGTAGCCGCTGGCGGGGGCAAAACAACAGCAAAGTCGCCGGCCCTCACAGGGCGACACGCCCCGATGTGGACCGAATCTTTACTCGACGCTCGCGTGGCGGCGTGTTACTGTCCGCGCTCTTGGCAATATGGCAAGTCCCCGAAAAAAGACTGGCAGTGAGGAAGCTTGTGGCTCCGGCGGCGCGCCGACGGAGGGCGGCCTGAAGTTCGAGCAGGCGCTCGATCGGCTGGAGAAAATCGTTGCGGAGATGGAAGCGGCGGAGTTACCGCTCGACGACGTGCTGAAACGCTACGAGGAAGGCACGCGGCTGGTGCGGTTTTGCACGCAGAGGTTGGAGGAGGCGGAGAAGAAAATCGAGATTCTGGCCAAGGCCAAGGGCGGCGAGGCGGTGACGGAGCCGTTCGAGGCCGGGGAGCCTGCGCGGCCAGCCTGCGCCAAGGCCAAAGGCGCGGCCGAGGACAAGGAAGGCAAGCTCTTCTAGGCGGTTTCGCCGGCTGCGCAAGCGTGCGGCCCCGCCGCAACGGCGGCTCCGCGTTCATCAACCGATCATGGCCCAATACCTCCACAGCATCAATTCGCCGGACGACGTCAAGAAGCTGAACGTCGAGCAGCTCAGCGT
>JAOACV010000174.1 GCA_026417675.1 Verrucomicrobiia bacterium | reverse complement strand
ACCGCGTGATGGTGTTGGCCGTGTTGTTGGTGCTCGCGCGACTGTTGCCGATGGTGGTCGTGCCCGTCAGCGCACCGCCAGAAGGTGAGGAGACGCCGGCGGCCTTGGTGTTTCGGCCCATCACGCGCTGGAAAAGGTCCACGCCAAACACGGTGTCCTTGTCGAGAGTCACCTCGGCCACGACAACGTCTATGTGGACCTGCGGCGGGAAGACGTCGAGCTGCTTGATGATGTCAGCGATGGTCTCCAGATCCGCCTCGGGCGCGAACACGATGATGGCGTTGTTGCGCTGGTCGGGAATGATCTCGATCAACTGCTGCGCCATGGCCGCCGCGGGGCTGGTCGGCGCGCCGGGCATGGTGGGCTGCGTGGGCGCTGCCGCGGTGGCGGTTCGCCGGGCGCCCGTGCCAAACGTGCTCCGCGCCGAGGTCGTTGAGCGCGAACTGGTGTTGCGCGCGACGGATGTGGTCCGGCTCGACCGCGAGCTGCCTGTGGCGCCGCGGGCGGACGCGCCGCTGCGGCCCGTGGTGACGCCGCCCGTTGTGCGGCCGGTGGCGCCGGTGGTGCTGCGGAAGGCACGGCCGGTGCTGGTCGGAGCGGCGCCCTGCACGAAGCTGTAGAGCATGTCGGCCATCTCGATCGCGTCGGCGTAGTTGAGGAAAAACACGCGTGTCTTGAAATCCTGGTTGGTTTTCACGTCGAGGGCTTTGATGATCTTCTCGAAGAACGCGAAGTTGACCTCCTGCGTGATGAGGATGATGGCGNTGGTGCGCTCGTCGTAGTTCATCAAGACCCGCCCTAGCAACACGCTTTCCTCAATGGCCGTCGTCACCCGCCGTCCGCTGCCCGTGGCGCTGAAGGTCGTGGGCTGCACCGGCATACCCGGCCTGGTGGGGACAGCAACCGTGGGGCCGGTCGTGCCTTGATCGGCGGCGACCAGCGACTGGAGGACTCGATATACCGACGCGGCGTCGGCGTTCTCGAGCACATAGACCCGCGTCTCCATCTTCGTCTCGCTAGTGGTGTCCATGTATTCGATGATTTCCTTCAAGCGCGAGACGTTCAGCGCCGTGTCAATCAGCAGCAGCGCATTGGATCGCGGCATCGGGATGATCTGGCCGTAGGGGTGCATGAACACTCGGCCCATCCCCGTCGCCGCGGCCTGCGGCCCGCCGGGAGGCATGGGAATGCCCGCGGCGCCCGTGCCGCCCAGCGCCCGCGCCAGGTCGGTCACGTCCAGGAATTTCACTCTCACGATCTGGGCGATGATCCGGTCGAACTGCGGCACGGTCGCGGTGTCCTTGAACACCGGCACGCCTTCCATTGTGCCGGTGGTCGAAGGCACCACCTTGAAGAACTTCTCGCCCATCGGGACGATGGAGTAACCGTTGACCAGAAGGACGCTTTCCAACGCGCCGATGGCCTCCTCCAACGTCAGCGGTCCGGCGGAGCGGAAGGTGATCAAACCCTGCAATCCCTGCTGCATGATCGCGCTGCGCCGCGTCAGTTCGGAATACTTGGCCAGCACCTGCGAGAGGTCGGCGTTCATCCAGTCGAACTCAATTGGCTCGTCCGGATTGACCGGGCCGGTGTCGAATGTCGTTTTCGCCGGCAGCGGAGGCGTCGGCGTGGCCGTCTCGACCCTTGTTCCGGGCGGCGGGAATGGCGGCGTGGGCGGTTGGGTTGCGCCCGGCCCGGCTGGCGGTGGCGGCGGTGGCACGGGCTGGCCTTCCGCGCCGGGCGTCGGCGCGGGCGGTTGCTTCGCCCCGTTGGGAGCCGTCGCGGGGGCGGCGCCGGACATCGGCGTCGTCGTCTTCAGGACAACGGGCGACTCCGGCGCGCCGCTGATCACCAGCGTTTTGTTGGTGGTGGGCGCGCGCCGCAACAGATCGGCGGACCGGATGCGAAGCGCAGCCGTCGCCTGTTGGTAGGCCGTCGCCTCCTCAGGAGTGGCGTCCGCCGGCGCTGGCGGCGGCTGCGGCATCACCTGCGCCGCCGCGCCGAGCGCGCACAACGCCACGGTTATCAAACACAACCTAGTTTTCATGACTACCACACTCTCAACTACCTGACGACGCCGGCTGCACTCGCCGTCGTCCTCGCTCCGGTTTCATCTCGTGAGGCCGATAGTTTGAACCACTTCGACCACGATGTGCAATGCTCAATCTTCGTCCTCGCGCTGCAAGGTGCATCGCGTTCCCTGAACGCGACTCGCCTGAGCGGGCCACAGAACAGTCCTGTGGCAACCATGCCGAGCGCTTCGAGCCACGCATGGGTCATTGCTCCTGCGCCGCGGCACGCTCCAGCAGTTGGATATACGACCGCAGCCGCTGTTGCGCCGCCGGATCGGTGGTGGTTTGCAACATCTGCCGCAGCCGCTCGATCGTCTGCCGGCGGTTCTGCGCGCGCATGGCCCGTGTATCGCCACCACCACCGCCCGGCCCGGCCCCCGCCTGCGGCGGAGGCGGCGGCTGGCTCATCGGACCTCGCGGTCCCGGCGGTCCGCCCGGCATCCCCATCGGAGGCATGCCGGGTCTTTGCGGGCTGCCCGGCGGCAGCGCCGCCGCAGGCGCCGGCGCGGCTTCGCTCTCGTATTCGAGCCGGCCTTGTTCCTCGCCCTTGGCCAGCACCACGGCGCGGCCGGGAAAATCCACGCTGACCACCTTGACCTCCGTGTCGGGGATCATTTCGCCCACGCGAACGAAGTATTTCTTGTCCGGCTCGCTGCGGGATTCAATGCTGACTTGGATGACCTCGCCCAGTTTGATAATGCCCGTCAACCTCAGGTCGGCCGCAAACCCCGGCACGTCGCTGCCGGAAGACTCGGCACCAGCGGCGCTGGTGGCCGTGAACAACGAGTGCTCAACCAGATTGGTAAATCGCTGGAAGGCCGGATCGTTGGCAATGATCTGGCTGAGCGTGTTGGAGGTCTCGGTTGTCGTTTGCGCGACCGCGTGGGGTTGGCCCGGCGCGGCGACAACCGGGCTGGTCCCGCCAGGACCATGCGGCGGCGGGGCCAAGCTCGGCTGGGCCAGCAGGCACAATCCGCCCGCCACGGCCCATCCGGCGCTCAAGAGCAGCGCGTTGCCCCGCGGCGCGAGCCGGTATTTTGCGAAAGCTGGCGTGTTTCCAAGCATGGAGGTTGCAGGAGCGATCAACGTTTATCCTGCGGCGCCGACGGGGAGACAGTCGTCCGTATCGAGCCAGCCGTCGGCCCGGCTGCGGCCGGTTTCTGCGCGCCCGCCGGCGCAGAGGACGACTCACCGGGCAGATAGTAAGTGACGATCTTCATGTCGCCGGAGAGTTGGTTCGGGTCTCGCGAGTCGGCGCGCATCCGCAGCGCGGTGACGCGGTAGATTTCCGGCTGTTTGGTCAAGGCGAAGAGGAACTTGATCATGTTGCTCCACTGGCCTTGGTAGCTGAAGTTGGCCGAGCGTTCCATGTAACGGTCCCGGTCCACCGGCGGCGAGGGCGACCGCTGGCTGAAACTGATATCTAACTGGCTGGCGACCGATTCGATGCGCGGAATAATGTCGCCGGCGCTCTCGCCGCTGCCGCTCTGGCGCAGGCGGGTCAGCAGCTCGCGGTGCTGGGCCTGCCATTGGGGTTCCATCTGCACCACCGACTGCGCCGCCGCGATCCGGCCTCGCGTCTCCACGATCTTCCGGTTGACCTCCTCCCACTTTCCCCACAACGGCCCGGCGGCAAAGTAGTTCACGCAGACGAACACCGTCACGCCGGTGATCAGCGCCAAGGTTCGTTCTCGTTGGGAAAGCGTCATGGGTCTTGAGTGAGTTGTCGCTACCGCCTCTTGCCGCGTCGGCGGGTTGTTTCCTCGTGGGGCGACTTCTTCATCTTGCACTGGATCTGGAACTTCACCACAACCTCGCCGCCACGGGTTTTCTGGTTGGTCAGCGGCGACATGGTGGTGCCGCCGGGGAACAAGGCGCTTTTTTGGAGTTTGGCTTCGAACTCGCTGACGGCGGACGCGTTGGGGGCGTAACCATTGAGGCTGACCTGCTCGCCGTCATTGAATGTCAGTTCGGTCAGAAACAGGCCGTCCGGTCTAAGCTGGAGCAACTCCAGCAGAATCTCCAGAGAAGGACTCTTGTTGGTGACGTATTCCTGCAACACGTGCACGTCGTCGCGTAGCGCCGAAACGCGGTCAAAGGCCGGCTTCATCCGCGCCGCTTCGCTTTCGAGGCTGCTGAGTTTGCTCATCTGGAAGCCCAGCGCGCTCAAAGCGCCCGCCAGCGCCACGGCGTAGATCAACGCCGCCAGAATGGCGGCTTTGCGGAGGCGCTGCCGCAACGCCCCACGGCGACGCTCGGCCAAGTATTCGGCGGGCACGAGATTGAGCCGGCCCTGCCCATTGGCCACCGCGCGGAAACACAGGCCCAGCGCGACGGCCACGGCCTGCTCCCGCGGATCGAGCGCCAGCGCCTCGCACGTCGCGCCCGTTCGCGCTTCCAGCGCCTCGGCCAGCAAGGCCGCGTCCAAATCCGCCGCGGGCGTGTCCGGCGCGGAGTGTTGCAGCACACGCACCACCGGCCAACTCGCCTCCGGGCGAAGCGTCTGCACAGCAGCTTGGGCCAAGTGCAGTTCGTCACCTATCAGTTGAGCGGCTTGCCCGAGTTGCTCGGCCTCGGTGCCGCGTAGCGCGCCCAAGGGCACCGCCATCACGAGGTGGGGATGGCCGGCATGGTTAAGCAGCAGGGTGGCCGTCTCGCCTTCGAGCACCACCAAGGCCAGTTGATCAAGTTCCTGCTCCGGCAACACCCGCTGCTGGCGCAGCCATTCCAGCAACGCCAGCGCGTTCAGATCGAGCACATCAGCCGCCAGTCCCGCCTCGCGCAATTGCTCCAGCCGCTCGACGACCTTCTCGCGCCGCGCGATGGCCACCAGCAGTTCCGACTGCGTCTCGGTCTTGCGGAGGACTTCAAAGCCGAATACGACCTGTTCGGGCGGCAACGGCGCGAGGTTTTCCAGTTGCAACTCCAGCATCGGCCGCAGCTCCGCGTCTTTGACGGTCGGCAGGCTCAACAAGCGGCAGAGCACATCGGACGAACTAAGCCCGGCGGCGACCGACGCAAGGCTCGCGCCGCGCGCCGGCTGGAAGGATTTCAATTGCTCGACCACCAACGGCGCGCCGGCTCCGGCGGGCGCGGAACCGTCTTGGGCGGCGCCCGACGGCGCGACCGGGAAGCTCGCGCAACGCAGCAGGCGGACCGACGGGCCGCCGTTGCGTGCGACCTCGGCCACTTCCAGCCCGGCCGCGCCGAAGGCGATGCCGAGGCTGCGTTGAGTTTTCGGTTTCATCAGCGCGTCAGTTCATTCCAGCTCACAGTCAGGAAGCTTCCATCATCGGCCCGATAGAGCGTGGTGACAATCGTTTTTCTCACGTTACCAACCGTTCCAGTGGAGTAAATCGTGAAAAACGAACTCTTGATGTCTATGTAACGCTGGAGCTGGGTCAACTCGTTGCGGGTCATCGTGCCGCCCCAGACGCTGGTCACCGCCCCGGGGTCCTCGAAAGGCTTGTCGTCGTCGGTGCCGTCCACGCCGTCGTCGCCCTGACGGTAGCGGATCAGTTGCTCGGCCATCTGGGCGGTGACGCCAGGGATGCATTGGAGCACCTGGCTGGAGGCGGTGTTGACGTTGACCTTGATAAACGGCAGCGTCGTCAGGAATTGCGCGATGCCCGTCACCTGGGCATCCGTAGCGCTCTCGGACTGGTGCCCGTAGAAGATCTCCGGCGTCACGCCGCGGACCAGCAGCAGTTCCTCGATCCGGTCCATCGGGCCGTTTTTGCAATGATACGGCCCGTTCTGTTCCGGCGGCAGCCCCATATAATAATCGTCCTCGGCCCCGTTGAACTTCGTGCCGCTGTCGCTGTCTATCCAGTCGCCCACCGAGTCCACGATGATGCTGGCCGTCTCCGTGTCCACGCCGCAGAGCCGCAACAGCGTCCGCCACTGCTCCGGAGTGATGACGTTGGCATTGAGCCGAGACTGTTCGTCCACCACACGCACGGTGAACGTGCCGTCCCCGAGCGGATGATCCACCAAATCCGGATTGTTGTGCCACGGCTCGGAGTAATAGTCGGCGTTCATGGACGAGAATTGCCGCACTGTGCCATCGGCGCTGTTGACCTGCCCGGCGACCAGCAGGTCCTGCGC